>JAJPHA010000097.1 GCA_021325475.1 Rhodanobacteraceae bacterium
CTCAGCGCTTGCGGGCGCGCGCGGGAACGAGACCGAGTGCGAGCAGCAGCGCGGCGAGCAGCGCCAGCCCACGCGGCGCGGCGAGCGGCACCGCGGCCGGCGCGGGCGGCGCCGGCGCGCTCTCGAACGCGCCGATGTCGGCGGCGGCGCCCTGCACGCGCGGATAGCCGTCGCCGCGCTGGTCGGTGGCGAAGCCGGCGAGATCGTTGCCGGCGTCGATCGCCGGACTGTCCGGCGCGAGCGCGTGCGTCGGCGTCGGCCCGCCGTTGGCCGCGAGCGGCAAGAGCTTCGGGTCGGCGTGCCGGGTGTCGGGAGGCAGCGCGATCGCGGCGCTCGCCTCCTGCACCAGGTTGTTCGCGCCCACGACCGCGACTGCCTGCGCAGCGGCGAGATCGGCGCCGTCCGCGGCGCGATTGCCGGCCAGGATCGTGCTGTCGAGCGCGAACGCGCGCGGCGAGCCGGCGAGATAGACGCCGCCGCCGCGGATCGCCTGATTGAACGCGATCGTGCTGTTGCGGATCGAGAACGCGTCGGCGAGCCGCACGAACAGCCCGCCGCCCGGCTTGGCACGGGCGACGTTGCCGGAAATCGTGCTGTTGCCGACGAAGAAACCGGCGTGGCTGGCGATGCCGCCGCCGGTGCCGTCGGTGTAGTTGCCGGCGACGGTCGAGCGGCTGGCGTAGCCGCCGTTGTCGCTGAACAGGCCGCCGCCGGTGTCGTAGCTGCCGTAGCGGTTGTTCGGATCCGGCTCGGCGCGGTTGCCGCTCACCGTGCTGTCGTACAACGCCGCGCTGCCGCGGTAGGCGAATGCGCCGCCGCCGTAGGACGCGGTGAGCGTGCGCAACGGCGAGCCGCGCGCAACGTTGCCGGAGAGGGTACTCGTATACAATGTCACACCGCGGGCGAGCAGGCCACCGCCGTAGGCGCCTTCGCCGACGGCGATGCAGCCGCGCACCGCGGCGTGATCGAGCGTGACGTAGCCGCCGGACAGGACGCAGGCGCCGCCGGCGATGCGGTAGCCGGCGACGGCGTTGAAGCCGTTCTGCACCGTCACCCCGCGCAGCCGGAGCTCGCCGTAGCCGTAGTGGACGAACACCCGGTCCGTGAGCGCGCCGTCGATGGCCAGCCGCTCCGCCCCCGGCCCGTCGAGCGTGAGATTGTCGAACGGCAGCGGGATCGCGCCTTGCGCGAGTGTGATCGTGCTGCACGCGAGTCCACGCAGATCCACCGTGTCGCCGTCGTTCGCCGCGGCGATCACCGCGCGCAGGCTGCCGGCGCTGCCGTCGTCGGCGCAACTGCTCACCGCGCGCCGCAGCGGCGGCTGCGGCGACCGCGGCTTGCGCGGCACCGCGTGGACCGCGGCGACGAGCGCCGCGACACCGGCGCCGTCGCCCGGCCGCCACCCCGCCGGCGTGGCGACGCCGAGACTCATCGCCGGCGCCTCACCCGCGCCCGCCAGCAGCAGCGCCGCGGCGAGCGGCGCGCGCCGCCAGGCCGGGGTGGGCGTTGCCGATTGCGTCCTGCTCGCCATGCGCCGCGAGCGTAGCATGTCGTCGGCGCCGGCGCGGCGAACTGTGAACTGCCTGCTTGCGCCGTCGCCCGGCGGGCGACTATCGTAACCGGGCAGAGGGGAGCCGCCGATGTCCTTCGCCGAGAAACGCCGCCATCCGCGCCTGGCGATCTACTCCGCCGCGCTCGCCGTCTGCGGCAACGAGGGCTATCTGTCCGACGTCAAGGATCTGTCGCAGGGCGGGGCCTGCATCGGCCGGCCGCGCAACTGGCCGAGTCCACCGCCGACCACCTGCCGCCTGTTCTTCATCTTCGACCAGGAAACCGTGATCGGCATCGACGCCCGCATCGTGCGCACCACCGCGGAAGATCTGGGCGTCGAGTTCCTGCCCGGTCAGGAGGCCCGCGTCGAGAGCCTGCTGTACGAATCGCGTTTTCTCGACCGCGACGTGCTGTAGCGGCCGCTCCGCCGCGCGCGCCACCCCGGAACCCGTCCCATGTTCGCCTACCTCGCGCCGATCCTGCTGCTCGTCGCCTCCAACGTGTTCATGACCTTCGCCTGGTACGGGCATCTGAAGTTCACCGACCGCCCGCTGTGGCTGGTGGTCGTGGCGAGCTGGGGCATCGCCTTCTTCGAGTACTGCCTGCAGGTGCCGGGCAACCGCATCGGCTACCGCGTCTACAACCCGGCGCAACTGAAGACGATCCAGGAGATCATCACGCTCGGCGTGTTCGTCGCCTTCTCGGTCGGCTATCTCGGTGCCGCGATCAAGTGGAATCACCTCGTCGGCTTCGCCCTGATCGTCGCCGCCGCGTTCTTCATCTTTCTCGACTGAGACCGCCGCCGCTCAGGCGAGCAACGCGCGCACCACGCCCGCCGCCGCCGCGAGCCAGAGCGCGACCGTCGGCACGATGCTCAAGCCGAAACCGAGGCTGCGCGAGGCCGGCTCGTGCACGTAACTCCGGAAATACACCAGGCGGCCGACCAGGTACACGGCACCGATCGCCGCGAGCCACGCCGGCGGCCAATAGCGCGCCGCGAGCCACAGCGCCGGCAGGAACAGCACCAGCAATTCCAGTGTGTTCTGCTGCACCCGGAAATAGCGCTCGAACACCTCGTGGCCGGTCGTCGCCGGCGCCTTGATGCCGTAGCGACCGCGCGCTTGGCCGACGGCGGCGGCGAACAGGAAGTATTCGAGCAGCGCGAACAGCGTCACCACCTCGACCCAGATCATGCGACGGCTCCTGCGATGGAAAGTTCGATCAAGTCCCCGGGTTGCCGTCTTCGGCCGCGGTGGCAGACGCGAGCGCGCAACGGATCTTCCGGGCTCCCCTCAGAAACGAATCCGCCCGCTCACCACCTGCCACCACAGCACCCAGTCGCCGAGCAGGCTGTAGAACGGATGGGTGAACGTCGCCGGGCGGTTCTTCTCGAAAAAGAAATGACCGATCCAGGCGAAGCCGTACCCGATGAGCGGCAGCGCGAGCAGCCACCACCAGTGCCGCGTGAGCACCGCAACGACGAGCACGAGCAACACCAGCGTACTGCCGATCACGTGCAGGCGGCGGCAGGTGCGGTTGCGGTGCTCGCCGAGATAGAACGGATAGAAATCGCGGAAGCGGGCGAATGCCGTCGGCATGCACCGATTCTCACGCGCCGGCGACCGGTGCGCAAGCCGCGTCAACCGGCCGGCGGCAGGCGCGTTGATGGCTGGCGAGATCCCCGAACGAGGAGCCGATCATGCAACGCAAGACGCTGGGATTGCTGGCCGGCAGCCTGCTCGCCCTGTGCAGCACGGCGTTCGTGGTCGCCGCCCTGCCGGCCGACGACGAGACGGCACCGCTGCCGGCGGCGACCGGCGACCGCGCACCAGCCGATACCGGCGGGCCGATGCGCCGCGCGCCGTGGCGCCAC
The DNA here is from genome assembly GCA_021325475.1 of Rhodanobacteraceae bacterium. GTDB lineage: Bacteria > Pseudomonadota > Gammaproteobacteria > Xanthomonadales > Rhodanobacteraceae > Rudaea. Next base: position 3,425 of record JAJPHA010000097.1, read on the forward strand.
GCCGCCGAGGCCAGGCCGTTGGTCGCGCCCGAGGTGCGCGCGGCGGTCCGCGACCTGCGCGCGCTCGATCGGCTGTATTACCTGAGCGGTCGCGGCAAGGAACTGCCGGCGCTGTACCAGGACCTGCTCGCGAAGACCCGGAATCCGCAATTGCGCAACTACTTGTCGCTGCGCCTGGCGCGACTGCAAAGCGCGCCGGCGAACACCGACGCCGCCATCGCGACCTTGCGCAGGAGCCTCGACGAGAATCTGGCGCACGCGAACGCGGTGGCGCCACAACACGATTGAGCGGGCGAACCTCGCGCGGCGCAACGACCGACGACAACGATCCGCGCGACACGGGACCGGAATGCGAGGTGCCGGTCCACTTCTGGGCGGCGGGTGGGGCTCCCCACCACCCGTCGCCGTCTTTTCCGCACGCGGCCACGAACCACGGTTTCGTCCCTGAAGCGTTGCCGTTCGCCGTCCGTGGCTCACCCTCGCGGGCGGCGCGCGATGCGCTTCACCGCATCGCGCCAGCGCCTCCCGCTCGACCCCACCACCCGCCGCCGTCTTTTCCGCACGCGGCCACGAACC
>JAJPHA010000070.1 GCA_021325475.1 Rhodanobacteraceae bacterium
GAGGGCTGAGGGCTGAGGGCCGAGGGCTGAGGGCCGAGGGCTGAGGGCCGAGGGCTGAGGGCCGAGGGCTGTAAAGCTTTCTCCACTCCCCAGTTCCCACTTCCTACTTCCTACTTCCTACTTCCTACTTCCTACTTCCTACTCCCCGCTCACTGCTGACCGTTCACCGCTCACCCCTCAATACAACGGCCGATTGAAATCGAAATCCGGCTGCGGCTGCGGCCGCGCGAAGGCCGGGCCGAGGCCGTAGTCGACGCCGAGCCGCAGCAGCAGATGCGCGCGCTGCATGCTGTCGACCTCCGGCGCGATTACCGCGGCGCCCGCGGCATGGGCCTTGCGGACCAGCGCGAGCAGGGTGTCGCTGATCGACTTGGCGTTGCCGAGCTCGGCGACCAGGACCGGGGCGAGGCGGACGAAATCCACGTCGAGACTCTTCAGCGCGTGGACCGCGGCCCAGTCGCGGCCATAGTCCACCAGGCAGAAGCGCACGCCGTGCTGGTGCAGCGCCTTGATCCGCTCGGCGCCGCGCGGGCCGGTGTCGATCAGCGCCGAGCAGGCCAGCTCGATCGTCAGCCCGGTGCCGGACAGCCGGCGCGCCTTGAGTTCGCGCTCCAGCCACCAGAGGAACTCCGCCTCGAGCGCGCTCGTCACAGCCTGCGGCACGAACAGGCGCAACTGGCGGCCGCGCTTGAGCTGTTCCTCGCGCACCTCGAGGGCGTGTTGCAACAGCCAGCGATCGAGCGCGGCGATCTGGTTGTTCTCCGCCGCCACCGGCGCGAGGTCGGCGTAGGTCACCGTCGTGCCGGGGTGTTGCACGCTCTTGACCCGGAAACCGAGTTCGTACTGGCCGTGCAGCTTGCCGGCGAGCGGCACGATCGGCGAGAACTCGAACTGGGTCTGCTCCGGGGTGAGCGGGCGGCTCAGCACCGCACGCACCGCGAGCAGCGGATCGATCGGCAGCAGCGCGGCCTCCCTGGCCTCGAACCACAGCACGCGGTTGCCGCCCATGTGCGCGGCGGCGAGCTGCGCGGCCTGGGCGTTGGTGACCACGCTGTCGACGCTGATGGCCTCGCCGGCGAGCAGCGCCATGCCGATGCTGACGCTGAGCGCGTGCGAGCGGCCGTTGAACTGCCAGGGCTGCTCGCTGAGCACGGCGCGCATGCGCTCGGCGGCGGCAGTCACCTCGTTGCGGCTGCGCCGGTGCAGCAGGGCGAAGTAATGGAAGTCCTGGTACTGCGCCGGCAGATCGTGCTCGTCGAGCTGGCTGCGCAGGACGTTGCCGATGTGCGCGTCGAGCGCGGCGAGGCCGGCCAGGCCGATCTGTTCGCGCAGCAGCGGCGCATGGTCGAGGGCGATGTAGATCAGCGCGGCCGAGCGGTCGCCGAGTGCCGCTTCGAGCTTCTCGATCAGCGTCGTGCGCGAGAACAGCCCGGTGCGCGAGTCGCGTCCGCCGGGCGTGCCGATGACCTCGCGCAGCCAGTGCGCGCGCCGGGCGCGGGCGCGCACCGCGCTGATCAGATGCCGTGCCTTGACCGGCTTCAACAGGAATTCGTCGCCGCCGGCGGCGATCGCGTCGAAGCGCTGGCCGAAACCCTGGGCGTCGCCGGCGAGGATGATCGGCACCGCGGCGTATTCGGATTGCTGGCGGATGAGCTGGACCAGCTCGATGCCGCGCACGTCGGGCAGGTCGCAGTCGATCACGATCACGTCCGGACGGAACTCGGCGAGCGCGCCGAGCGCCGCCTGGCCGTTGCTCGCCAGGCGCGCGATCATGCCGCGCTCGACCAGGCTGCGCGCGGCGTCGGCGGCCTGGGCGCGGTTCGGATCGACCAGCAGCACGCGCCATTCCGGCTGTTCGCCCTGGGCGAGCAGTTCGTCGAGCTTGCCGACCACGCGCAGCGAGTCGATCGGCGCGCTGAACAGGGCGCTGGCGCCGGCGCGCATCGCGAGCAGGCGGTCGCCGAGATCGCCGTGCGGCGAGATGGCGATGACCGCGGGCAGACGTTCGTCGGTGAGCCCCATGCCGGCATACAGCGCCGCGACGCGGGTCAGCACCCGCAGCTTGCGTGCATCCATCAGCAGGGCGCCGGGGATGGCGTGGGCGAGAAAGTCGAGCAGGGCCTTGCCATCGGCGAATTCGCGCACGTCGTAGCCGCGCTCGGCGAGACTCGCCGCGAGTCCGGGCACGGCATTCGCGGCGAGGCCGACCAGGCACACCGCCCGCGGCAGGCGCGTCGGCTGCGGCGTCTCGCGCGGCGGTTCGGCGACGGCCGCCTCGTTCGACGGCGCCGGCGGGGCCGCGGCCGGTGCCGCCTGTGCCGCGGCTTCGGGCACGGCTTCCGCCGCGATTTCCGCCGCCGCAACCGCGGGAGCCGGCGTCGCCGGAGGGGCGGGTTCGACGGTGGCGGGCGGCTCCGGCGCCGGCGGCGGGCGCGCGCTCGGCAGGGCATGCACGGCGGCGGTCGCGGTGGCGGAGAGATCGGTCAGCACCGCGCCGAGCCGGTTCACCATGCCGGCGAGCCGTTCCCGATCGCGCGGCCCGGGTTCCAGCCGGTCGTCGACGAAGGAGCAGAGATAGGCCGCCAGTTCGAGCGCCGAGCCGTTCACCGCCTCGAGGCCGAGGCGCTCGCTGGTGGCGGCGATCTGCTCGACCTCGTCGCCGAGCTTGCGCGCCGCGGCGTGGTCCCAACCGCCCTGCGCGAGCGGCTGCCAGCGTCGCACCAGCGCCAGACAGCGTTCGCGCAGTTCCTCCTGCGCCTGCTGCGCGCCGAGCGAAGTGGTGTCCTGACCGCTCATGATCTTGGCCTTGCCCCCGTCAGGCGATGGCAGTCTACCGCCGCCGCGGCAGAGATTGCAGCAATCGGGCGCGGCGGGGCGTGCGTGCGCTCACAGTTTCGCCTGCCTGCGCCGCGGCGCTAAGATGCCGCGACGGGCGCGCACCGCGGTGCGTCCTGGGGAGAGGCTCATGAAACGGTACCTGCACTGGTGGATCACGTTGCTGTTCGCGCTGGCGCTGCTCTACGACTTCGCCGTCTGGGGGGCGCTCGCCGGTCTGCCCGAGATCGGGCCGAAGCTCGAGCTTTCCGCGCGGCGTCAGGCGTTGCTGGCCACGATTTACATGAGCGGCGGGACTGCGCTCGACGCCGCGCTGCCACCGCTCAAGGACTGGGGCGAGCGCCGCGGCGAGGCCGCGCTGGCCGAAGGCTTCCCGCGCATGCGGGAAGACCCCTACGTGGCGATGGATTTGATCTTCAGCCAGACCTGGAACGCCGCCCACGCCACGCTCAAGTTCTGCTACTGGGCGGCCCCGGTCGCCGGGTTGCTGGCGCTGGTGGCCTGGGTCAGGCGCCCGAAGAAGATCCGTCTGATGGGCCGGCGCTGAGCGCGCCCGGCGACGATCGCCGGGGCATTTCCCGCAGCCACCGGCGGACGGGCGGAATTTTTCAATTTCGCTACAAATAGAAAAAGTATACACGCGCTTCTGCTCGCCCGCGGCGCGCCGTCCGCGATTCGCGTCGGCACGGACGCGCCAGGCGCGAAAGCAAGTCCGGATGCGGGCTCCATGACTTTCGGCAGGTATCCTCACTGCATACGTATGCAGTGAAGTTTGGCCATCTGGACGGCCAGTCATCGGTTCGACGAAAGTCGAAAATTGTCCGGACATTTTTGTTGCACAGCAATACATTTTTATGAAAATCAGCGGCTTAGCGGTACGGTTCGCTTGACGAACGGTACCGACGCTGCTAGGGTGCGCCGCGTTTCGGCTCGGTTACGAACCGCAACGAACCCCATCGATCCACGGCTGCCATGCCGCTGGCGTGGCCGTCGGGCGCTTGCAACCGGGCGACTCGCACGCCCGGGCGAGGGAGGGAAGGCGCCGAAAGCCGAAGGGGCCTAGGGAAAGCCAGGCACCGCGGTTGTCCGCGGACCCGTTCATTCACTTATCGAGGTAGGGGAACAACTTACATGTCTGCATACCATCTACGTGAACATTCGAGCGGTTCGATCAAGGCGGCCGTGCTCGGCGCCTTGTTCGCGGTGGCGTCGGGAGCGGCCCTGGCGCAGAGCGCCGGCGTGCCGAACGGGGCGGGCGGCGGAGCCAACCCCTACGACCCGCGCACCGGGCATCCCTATCGGCATGGCGCCATTCCCATGCGCGAGGTGCACTCGCTGATGAAGCAATGGAACGCCGCGCACTCGTCCGGGGCGATCACGGCCGCGACCGGCCCGCAAACCCTTAGCTACGGCGGCGGCACCAGCAGCAGCAGCCAGGGCAACGTCGGCGTGCTGAGCGGCCAGAGCAAGGTGTATCTGGTGTTCTGGGGTACGCAGTGGGGCACGCAGGGCACCGACGCCAGCGGCAACCTGACCTTCTCCGGCGACCCGTACAACGCCGCGCCGGTCGCGCAGAACATGTTCAAGGGCATCGGCACCGCCAACGAGCTGTGGTCGGCGGACCTCACCCAGTGGTGTGACGGCCCGAACGTCGCCAGCGGCGCCACCAGCTGCCCGTCGAACGCGAATTTCATTCCGTACCAGTCCGGCGGCGTGCTCGCCGGCGTGTGGTACGACAACTCGGGCGCCGCACCGAGCTCGGCCACCGCCGCGCAGCTCGGCCAGGAAGCGGTGAAGGCCGCGGCGCACTTCGGCAATACCACGGCGGCGTCGAACCGCTATGCCTACTACGTGATCCTGTCGCCGCACGGCACCAACCCGGACAATTACCAGAGTCCGACCCAGGGCTATTGCGCGTGGCACGACTGGAACGGTGACGTCGGCGTGTCCTCGCCCTATGGCGATCTCGCCTTCAGCAACCAGCCCTACAACATGGACGTGGGTTCGAGCTGCGGTGTCAACTTCGTCAACTCCGGCACCGCCGGCCAGTTGGACGGTTACACGATGACGCTCGGCCACGAATGGCACGAGATGATGTCCGACCAGTTCCCGGCCGGCGGCTGGACGAACCACGTCAGCGGTTCGCAGTACAACGGCCAGGAGAACTCCGACGAGTGCGCCTGGATCGCGCCCGGCCAGCCCGGCGGTGCGGCCAACATCACCTTCGCCACCGGCACCTTCGCCGAGCAGGCGAGCTGGTCCAACGACACCAACTCCTGCGCGATCTCGCATCCGATCGTCGGCGGCGGTGGCGGCGGTGGCGGCACGCCGACGGCGAACTTCAGCTTCACCACCAACGGCCTGACCGCGAACTTCACCGACACCTCGACGGATTCGGGCGGCACCATCGGCTCGCATTCGTGGAACTTCGGCGACGGCACCACCTCGACCGCGACCAACCCGAGCCACACCTATGCCGCGGCCGGCACCTATTCGGTGTCCGAGACGGTGACCGACAGCGTGAGCGGCAAGAGCAGCACGGCCACCAAGTCGGTGACGGTGAGCGGCGGCGGCGGTGGTTCCTCGCAGTTGCTGCAGAACACCAGCTTCGAGAGCACGGCGTCCTGGACGGCCAGCACGGGCGTGATCTGCGCCACCGGCTGCAGCGGCGAGAGCGCGCACACCGGCGTGGGCTTCGCCTGGCTCGACGGCTACGGCACCACCCACACCGACACGCTGTCGCAAAAGGTGACGATCCCGAGCGGCTACACCAAGGCGACGTTGCAGTACTACCTGCACATCGACACTGCCGAGACGACCACCACGACTGCGTACGACAAGCTGACCGTCGGCGTGTACAACAGCTCCGGCACGCTGCTCAAGACGCTGGCGACGTATTCGAACCTGAATGCGGCGACCGGCTACCAGGTGCACACGAACGACATGAGCGCGTACATCGGCCAGACCGTGACGATCAAGTTCACGGGCAAGGAGGATTCCTCGCTGCAGACCTCGTTCGTGCTCGACGACGTCACCTTGACGGTGCAATGACCGGGGAGGGTAGGGGCCGCAGGGATGCGGCCCGCTTCCCGAACCACTCCACGGGGGCCGCGAATGCGGCCCCTGTTTTTTTGGTGGAGCGGGAGTGGGGAGTAAGGAGTGGGGAATGGGATGAGCGCTCTCGGCCAGCCCTTGCGCGTGAGCGGTGAGCGATGAGCGGTGAGCGGTGAGCGGTGAGCGGAAAGAACTGCACGAGCTCAGCCCTCAGCCCTGCTCCCCACTCCCCACTCAACTCAATCCACCGCCTCGAACCGATTGGCCTCGCGGTTCTTGCGCACGCGCCGGGGATCCCACACGCGCCCGTTCATGGCGATGTAGACGCCGTCGGGCAGTGCCTGGATCGCGCCCACCGCGCAGCCGATGTTGAACACCGCGTCGGAACCCTGGAAGCGCGCCGGGTTGAGCGCGCCGGTGAGCACGATCACCTTGCCGGGAAGGTCGGCGAGCACCCGCGCGGTCTCGACCATGGTGTCGGTGCCGTGCGTCACCAGCACGTGGCGGTGCGGTTGCGCCGCGATCGTGCGCCGGATCAGATCGCGGTCGGCATCGGTCAGGTGCAGGCTGTCCTTGCGCATCAGCGCGATCACGTCGAAGGTGAACGCCACGCCGAGCTGGGCGAGGATCTCGCCGATCTGCGGTGCGCCGATCTGAAAAGTGGATTTGTCGTCGAAGTATATTTTGTCGATGGTGCCGCCGGTGGCGACGATGGTGAGGTGCTGGAGCATGGAACGCGTCCGCGGTGGAGGCGGCTAGTCTAGCAGTGAGCGGGGAGCGGGGAGCGGAAAAAGCTGTGCTCGGCCCTCAGCCCTCGGCCCTCAGCCCTCAATAACTATCGCTCGCCAACATCTGCGCATCGCGCGCGCCGTCGCTGCGCAGGCGCAGCAGCGGCCGCTCGGCGAAGCGACGCGCGGCCGCGGCGGGACGCGGATCGTTCTCCGCACGCAGCGCCCACTCGGCGTGGCGCGCGAGCAGGCTGAGCGCCATCACGCGGGCCAGGCCGATGGCGACGTCGCGGGCGCCGGCTTCCAGGCGGTCGCGCTCGCCGGCGCTCGCCTTCTGCAGCCATTCGGTGATCTGGGTGGCACCTTCGCGCGCGACGCGCACGCAGAATTCGAGCTCCTTGGCCTGCACCTGCGAAAGGATCGTGCGCTGTGCGCTGAGCAGCGGCGTCAGCCCGCCGGCGGTGCGGAACGCGCGCAGGAAATCCAGCGCCTGCACGTTGCTGGTGCCTTCCCAGATCGGCCAGACCATGGCGTCGCGCAGCAGTTGCGGAATGCCGCTGTCCTCGAGATAACCGGCGCCGCCGAAGCACTCGCAGCTCTCGGCGGCGATCGCCACCGCCAGCTTGCCGGTCCACAGTTTGATGAGCGGCGTGAGCAGGCGCAGCAGGTTCTGCTGCGCTTCGTCGGCCTGGCCGATCTGGGCGCGGCCGAGCAGCTCGGTGACGTAGAAGGTGAGGTGAAACGCCGCCTCGAATTCGGCCTGCACGCCGGCGAGGGTGTCCTGGTGCAGCGGCTGCTCGGCGAGCGGGCGGCCGAACACGACGCGACGGTTGGCGTAGTCGCGCGCGAGCGCGATGCAGCGGCGCATCGTGGCGAGCGCGCCGATCGCGTTCCAGGTGCGGGTGATGTTGAGCATCGGCGCGATCTGGCGCACGCCATGGCGTGGCTCGCCGACCAGCTCCGCCGGCGCGCCGTCGAGGTGGATCTCCGCGGTCGGCAGCTCGCGCGTGCCGAGCTTGTCCTTGAGCCGGTCGAGCACGAGGTTGCGCCAGCGACCGTCGGCCTTCTGTGGTTCGAGATAGAACAGCGCCAGCGCATCCGAACCGGCCGCCGCGCCGGCCGGGCGCGCGAGCGCCAGCGCCGCCTGCGCGTTGATCGCGGAGGTGAACCATTTGCGGCCGTACAGCCGCCAGCGGCCGTTCTCCTCGCGCGCGACGGTCTCGGTGCCGGCGACGTCCGAGCCGCCGGCGTTTTCCGTCATCCATTGGCCGCAGATCCAGAACTGCTGCGGATCGCGGTTGAGGAAGTGCGGCAGTGCGCGGTCGAGCAGGCGGCGGTTGCCCGAGGCCTTGAGCGCCGTGACGGCGCCGTCGGTCATTGCCAGCGGACAGGTGTAGAACTCGCTGGCGCAGTGGAACAGATACACCATCGCGAACTGGTGCACGCGCGCGGCGGCGCCGTGGGCGCTGTCGTAGCCGGCCGCGACCAGGCCGTACCGCGCCGCGAGCGGCTGCGCGGCCTGCCATGCCGGGGTGAGTTCGATGCGGTCGATGCGCTCGCCCCAGGCGCTCCATTGCGTCAGCTTCGGTTCGCAGCGGCCGCGCTCGCGCGCCTGGGTCCAGGCCGTCGCCGCGAATTCGCCGAGATCGGTGAGCTCGCCTTCGATCGCACCGAGCACCGCCGGCGGCAGCACGCGACGCAAATAGGAACGCAGCACGCGATCGTCGAGATACTGATTGCTCAGCACCGGCGCGGCTTGCAGGAAGGGCATGTCCCTCTCCCCCGACAGACCAGCGCAAGGTACACGGATGCGAAATCGCGGACAAGCGCGGCGGCGCGATCGGTCAGCCGGCGGTGCGCGCGCCGCGCCGGTAATGCCGCGCGTCCCAACCCGAGGCGCCGATCACCGCAAGCGCCAGCGCGATCTCCGCGAACGCCGGCAGCCGCTCGGTCGCATCGCTCCACGCCGTGGCGACACCGTGGCAGAAGTAGAGCAGGCTGGCGATCCCGCCGATCAGCACGCCGCGGCGCGGATTGCGGCGGCCGATCCAGATTCCCGGCGCGAGCGGCGCGAGCGTCAGCGCCAGCAATGGCCAGCGCGGCGCGGCGGCCAGCACGCCGTACCAGACGACTTGCAGCGCGGCCTGCGCCAGCAATGCCGCGAAGCCGAGCCGGAGCGAGCCCGACGATGCGCTCACGCGGCGAGCCGGACGGCGATGCCGGCGACGCGCCGGCCGAGCGCGCGCGCGAGCTCGCGTTCCGCGTCGAGCAACGGCCGCGCACCGTCCGCGCCGGCGACGTGGCTCGCGCCATAGGGCGTGCCGCCGCCGCTGGTGGTGTTGAGCGCGGCCTCGGTATACGGAATCCCGACCAGCAGCGCACCGTGGTGCAGCAGCGGCAACATCATCGACAGCAACGTGGTTTCCTGGCCACCGTGCATCGAGGCGGTGGAGGTGAACACGCCGGCCGGCTTGCCGACCAGGGTGCCGGACGCCCATTCGGCGCCGGTCGAGTCGAGAAAATGCTTGAGCGGCGCGGCCATGTTGCCGAAGCGGGTCGGGCTGCCGAGGATCAGGCCGGCGCAGTCCGCGAGGTCGGCGTGGGTCGCGTACGGCGCGCCGTCCTCCGGCACCGGCGGACGCGCGGTTTCGGTGACCGGCGCGACCGGCGGCACGCTGCGCAGCCGCGCCTCGCAGCCCGGCACTTCCTCGACGCCGCGGGCGACGTGGCGCGCGAGCTGCGCCACGCTGCCGTTGCGGCTGTAGTAGAGGATCAGGATGGAGGGCATGGAGTGGGGAAGCTCTCGGAAATCGGGAGTGGGTGAGCGGTCAGCGGTGAGCGGTGAGTGGCGAGCGGAAAAAGCTGCGCGGCCCTCAGCCCTCAGCCCTCAGCCCTGATTGTACCCGCCACTCGGGCACACGCCGCCATTCGGCCGCTCCTGCCCGACTTGTTCGCCTGCGCGCGGCGTGCGAGGATCGTCCGCCGTCACCGGTCTTGCCCATCATCACCAGCGCATCGGGAGTATCGACATGCATCGCATCGGCACTGCGATCCTCGCCAGCCTGTTCGCCGTGGCCGCGCACGCGGCGACGGCGGAACGGCCGAGTCTGGTCGTCACCACGCTCGACGGCGCGACCTTCGACCTGTCCAAACAAAGTGGAAAATGGGTCATTGTGAACTTCTGGGCGACGTGGTGTTCGCCGTGCCTGAAGGAGCTGCCGGACATCTCCGCCTTCGTCGCCGCGCACAAGGACAAGGTCGCCGCGATCGGGCTCGACTTCGAGGACACCGACAAGACCGACGTCGAGAAATTCCTCAAGGCGCATCCGCTGTCCTATCCGGTCGCGCAGGTCGACATCGACCACCCGCCGCGCGACTTCGATCCGCCGAAGGGTCTGCCCAACACCTACGTGATCGCCCCGGACGGCCGCGTCGCCAAGGCTTTCCTCGGCCCGGTCACGGCCAAGGACCTGGAAGGCGTGATCGGCGGGTGAGGCCATGCCCTGCGCGCGCTTTCTCGTGTCCGGCCGCGTCCAGGGCGTGTTCTTCCGCGCCTCGGCCCGCGCCGAGGCGGAGCGGCTGGGCTTGAGCGGCTACGCGAAGAATCTGGCCGATGGCCGCGTCGAGGTGCTCGCCTGCGGCGAGGAGGCCGCGCTGGCGCAACTGGAAGCGTGGCTGTGGCGCGGACCGCCCGCGGCGGAGGTGGCGGCGGTGCAGCGCTCGGTGATGGAGGTGGCGCCGCCGCCGCGCGGCTTCCGCACCGCGTGACATGCTCGCCGCTCGCGCGGCGAATCGGCGTGTGGCTCAATAGACTTGCCTGACCCACAACGAGGCGTCGCGCAGTTTCTCCACGCCGGGCTTGCCTTCGAGACGCGGCAGGCGCAGCGGTTTCACCGGCAGCTTGCGGTCCGGCAGCCGTTCGAGCAGGTCGTGGATCAGGTTGAGCCGACCGCGGCGCTGGTCGTTGAAGTCCACCACGCGCCAGGGCGCCGCGGCGGTGTGCGTGGCGGCCAACATCGCGTCGCGCGCCTGGCCGTAGGCGGCGTAGCGGCGCCGCGCGGCGAGGTCGATCGGCGAGAGCTTCCAGCGCTTGAGCGGATCGCGTGCGCGCTCGGCGAAACGCGCTTCCTGCTCGGCCTGATCGACCGCGAGCCAGTATTTGTAGAGCAGGATGCCATCGTCGACCAGCAGGCGTTCGAACACCGGGCAGTCGTGCAGGAAGCGGCGGTACTCGAGCGTGCTGCAGTAGCCCATCACGCGCTCGACGCCGGCGCGGTTGTACCAACTGCGGTCGAACAGCACGATCTCGCCGGCGGCCGGCAGATGCGCGGCATAGCGCTGGAAGTACCACTGCGAACGCTCGCGCTCGTTCGGCGTGCCGAGCGCGACGATGCGGTAGTGGCGCGTGTCCAGGTATTCGCTGATCGCCTTGATCGTACCGCCCTTGCCGGCGGCGTCGCGGCCCTCGAACAGCACCACCACGCGCTTGCCGCGGTGGATCAGCCAGCGCTGGAACTGCACCAGCGCCACGGCGAGCGCTTTCAAGTGTTCCTCGTACTGGTCCTTCTTCATCTGCCGGCCGTCAGGTTTCGCGCAGACGCGGGCGCAGGCCGGCGAGATTGCACGGCATGGTGCGCGCGTCGAGCTGGGCGCGGATCAGTTTTTCCCAGGCCGTGCGGCAGGCCGAGGTCGAACCGGGCAGGCAGAACACGAACTTGTCGTTGGCGAGCCCGGCGAAGGCGCGCGATTGCAGCGTCGCGGTGCCGATCTCGGCGAAGCTCAGCACGCGGAACATCTCGCCGAACCCCGGCATTTCCTTGTCGAGCAGCGGGCGGATCGCTTCCGGGGTGCTGTCGCGGCCGGTGAAGCCGGTGCCGCCGGTGACGAGGATGCCGTGCACCTCGGCGTCGGCGATCCACGCCGCGACGATGGCGCGGATGCGGTAGCGATCGTCGCGGCTGATCGCGCGGGCGTGCAGGCGATGGCCGGCCTCGGCCAGCGCCGCGCTGAGATAATCGCCCGAGGTGTCGTTTGCCGGCGTGCGGCTGTCCGACACCGTGAGCACGCACAGCGCGAGCGGAACGAACTCCTTGCCTGCGGTCATCGGCCGACCTCGAAATCCGCCGCGCCCTGGCCGCGCTCGAAGCGGTGGAACATCGTCGTCAATGCCGCCGCGAAGTCGCGCGCGTAGGCGGCCATGTCGAACAGGCCGCGGCCGGTGCGCGCCTCGGCCAGCCGCGCGCGCAACGCGGCGCGTGCGGCCGGATCCTGCGCCAGCCGCACCGCGCGTTCGACGTAGCTCGCATCGGTCGCCGCGTTCATGTCGTCGAGTCCGAGATGATGGTTGAGACTGCCGGCTACGCGCGAGGCGAATGTCGCGCCGGGCTGGGTCAGCACCGGACAGCCGACCCACAGCGCGTCGCTGGCGGTGGTGTGCGCATTGTACGGACTGGTGTCGAGGAACAGATCGACGTGGCGGTAGCGCGCCAGATGATCGGCGTGCGCCACCCGCGGCGCGAAGCGCAGGCGTTCGGCGTCGAGGCCGGCGGCGCGCGCGGCGCGGCGCAGGTGCTCCTCCGCGCCGGCCGGACCGGCGAGCAGCCAGAGCACGCTGTCCGGCACCGCCTTGAGAATCCGGGTGTGGCGCGCAAAACTGCGCAAAGTATACTTCCACGAATGGTTGAAACAGGCGAACACCATGCCCGTCGCCGGCAGACCGAGCGCGGCGCGCGGCGGCGGCTCGCCCACCGTGCGCGTGGTGTCGGAAGGCTGGTAGCAGCGCGGCAGCCAGGCGATCTTCTCGCTGTAGTGCGGGCGTTGTTCCGGCGGGATCACGAAGCGGTCAGCGATCAGATAGTCGTACCACGGCGCACCGAGCGTGCCGGGATAGGCCAGCCAGTTCACCTGCAGCGGCGCCGGCCGCAGCGCGAACAGTTCGGCGCGGGCGCCGTCGCAGTAGCCGTCGAGGTCGATCAGGATGTCGGGCTGGTCGTCGCGCAGCCGGCGCAGCAGCGCCTCCAGCGACAGCGCCGAGACGTCGTGGAATTCGTGGAAGGCCGCGCCCAGCCGACGGCGCAGCGCGCCGCCGTCGTCGGCGGTGGTGGCATAGCCGAGCGTGTGCAACGGCAGCGGGCGCAGGCGTTCCAGCAGTTCGACGATCAGCAGCGCCGTCGGATGCTCGCCGAACCCGGCGGCGACGAAGCCGACGCGCAGCGGCCCGTCGCGCCGCGCGCGCGGCGGTGGCGCGAGGCGCGCCTGCAATGGCTCGACCCGCGCGGCCAGTGCGGCGGCGAACTGCCGCGCGCAGGCGAGCTGCTGCGCCGGCGTGGTGTCCTCGACCAGCATCGCGAACGGCGTGATGCCGGAGGCGCCCTGCTCGATGCCGGCGATCAGCTTGCGGCTGAGCGGCGGCAGCGCCTGCACTCGCACAGCCGCCGGTGCAGGAATGCGAGCTGCGACAGCGCCGGCCAGAACTCCGGCGCCGCGCGCAGGCAGGCTTGGTAGGCGCGCGTCGCGCCGGCGAGATCGCCGTGCTCGTCGAGCGCGGTGCCGAGCTGGTAGTGAAAGCGCGGATTGGCCGGTTCCAGCCGCGCCGCCTCGCGGTAGGCTTCGATCGCGCCGGCCTTGCGCGCGACGCCGAGCACGTTGCCGAGCACGAAGTGCGCATCGCCCCAGTGCGGCGCGAGCTGGATGGCGCGGCGCGCGCTCGCCTCGGCGCGTTCGAGCTGGCGCACCGCGAGCAGCGCCGCCGCCTGGTTCAGCCAGGCGCGCGCGTAGTCCGGCCGTTGCAGGATCGCCTTGGCGAAACACTCCGCGGCGCCGAGATAATCGCCGCGTGCATCGAGCAGGCTGCCGAGATTGTTGAGCGCCGCGGCGTGGTGCGGGGCGATGGCGAGCGCGCGCCGCAGCGCACGTTCGGCGTCGTCGTAGCGGCTGCCGGCGGTGTAGACGCTGGCGAGATTGCACCACGACTCGACCGAGTTCGGCTCGAGCTCGAGGGCATGGTTGAGCGCTCGCTGCGCCGCCTCCAGCTCCCCGAGCTGCAGGGCGCAGATCGCCGACAGTCGCCACAGCTCGGCCTGGTCCGGATAGCGCTGCAGCAAGGCGTTCACGCGCTCGCGCGCCGTGCCGAGGTTGCCCTGCGAGATCAGCTCGATCAGATCGGTCAGCGCCTTGCCGAGGGCGGCGTCGAAATTCACTGGGCTCCCCACGCCGTGCGTCATTGCGGCATCGTGCCACAAATGGGGGGAGGGAGTGGGGCAAGCTTGCGGAAATCGGCAGAGCGTGAGGGCCGAGGGCTGTGCAGCTTTTTCCGCTCACCGCTCACGCGCGAGGGCTGAGGGCCGAGAAGCGCGGCTTTTTCCACTCCCCACTCCCGATTCCCTCAACCCCCGGCCAACGCCTGCAATTGCTCGGCCTGGAACGCCTGGGTCAATGGCTCGATCAGCGGATCGAGATCGCCGTCGAGGATGTCCGGCAGGCGGTGGAGGTCGAGACCGATGCGATGGTCGGTCACCAGATTGTCCTTGTAGCGGTAGGTGCGGATGCGTTCGCTGCGCTCGCCGCCGCCCACCTGCACGCGGCGCGCTTGCGCCTGGGCGTCGATCTGGCGCACGCGTTCGGCCTCGAGCAGACGCGCCTTGAGCAGGGCGAGCGCCCGCGCCCGGTTCTTGTGCTGGCTGCGCTCATCCTGGCATTCGACGACGATGCCGCTCGGCAGATGGGTGATGCGGATCGCCGAGTCGGTCTTGTTGACGTGCTGGCCGCCGGCGCCGGAGGCGCGGAAGGTGTCCACCTTGAGGTCGGCTTCGCGAATGGCGATCTCGGCGACGTCGCCGAGATC
>JAJPHA010000001.1 GCA_021325475.1 Rhodanobacteraceae bacterium
GACCGAACCCGAACAACAACAGCCCGCGCTCGTCGAGAACATGCTGCTCTTGCGCCGCGAAGACTTCGACGAGCTGCTCGACCGCGCCGCCCAACGCGGGGCCGAGCGTTGTCTCGCTCACCTCGGCCTGGAGAACGGCAGTGCCGCCCGCGACATCCGTGAGCTGCGCGATCTGCTGGATGCGTGGCGCGACGCCCGGCGCACTGCGTGGCAGACCACTATCAAGGTCGTCACGACCGGCATCCTGGCCGCGCTGCTGGTCGGTGCTGCCATCAAGCTCAAGCTGATGGGAGGCTCGCAATGATCGAGACCTTGCTCGGTGGCCTCCTCGGCGGGGCCTTCCGTCTCGCGCCGGAAATCCTGAAATGGCTCGACCGCAAGGGCGAGCGCGGCCACGAGCTGGCGATGCAGGACAAGGCGCTGGAGTTCGAGAAACTGCGCGGCGCGCAGCGGATGGCCGAGATCGGCGCGAGCGCGGATGCGGCGTGGAACGTCGGGGCCATCGAGACGTTGCGGGAAGCCGTCCGCACGCAGGGCGAGAAAACCGGCGTGCGTTGGGCCGATGCGCTGTCCAGCAGCGTGCGGCCCGTGATCACCTACTGGTTCATGGCGCTGTACTGCGCGGCCAAGACGGCGGCCTTCGCAGCGGCCGTCACCGCCGGAGCGGCGTGGGGCACGGCGATCCTGCACGCCTGGACCGAGGCCGACCAGGCGCTGTGGGCCGGGGTGTTGAACTTCTGGTTCCTCGGTCGCGTCTTCGACCGGGTACGGCCGTGATCGAGGTGCCGCAAATGGCCATTGACCTGGCCAAGCGCTTCGAGGGTTTTCATCGCGTACCGAAACACGATCCGGGCCGTGCACATGCGTACATCTGCCCGGCCGGGTACTGGACGATTGGCTACGGACATCTGTGCGATGCGACGAATCCACCAATCAGCGAGGCCGATGCCGAAGTCTATCTGGCGCGCGACCTGCAGGCCGCGCTCGCTGCCACGTTGCGCTGCTGCCCGGTGCTGGCCACCGAACCCGAGGGGAGGCTTTCGGCCATCGTGGACTTCACCTTCAACCTCGGCGGCGGGCGCTTGCAGACCTCGACCCTGCGGCGACGGGTGAACCAGCGCGATTGGGTTGCTGCCAGGGAAGAACTGCGCCGGTGGGTTTACGGCGGAGGTCGAGTCTTGCCGGGCTTAGTAGTTCGCCGTGAGGCCGAAACAGCATTGTTGGCGTCATGTCAGTGACGTTTGCTCCCGACCACGAGAAGAAAGCTTCCGAACGGCAACGAAGCGGGCACGCAACTCTCAAGCAGTTGCGCTGCCGCAGAGCCGGAGGGAAGAAAAATCGCGTACTTCATGCGCACGTGGTGGGCCGGCAATGTGCCCAGCACACCGCCAACCTCTCGTGCCGTGTGCCAATGCGCGCCACGATACGCACCCGTTCCGCCGTCTTGGCCCTTCTGCCGCCAGAGCAAGCTGTGACGATTCAGCAGGCCAATGGCAAACCGGCCACGGCAGACGCGCACGATTTCACTCAGGGCCGCCGGCCAGTTTCTGATGAAACACAAAGCAGCGATCGAAATGACGAGATCGAAGCTTTCGTCCTCAAACGGCAATTGCAGCGCATCGCCCAGAACATAGTTGGAGAGGACATCGCGGCTGCGCGCGAACGCCAATGCCCTGGCATCGACGTCAAGGCCCGTCACGTTTGGCCCTGGCTGCCGGGGCAACCTGCGGGTGAACCAGCCGGTACCGCAGCCCACGTCGAGAACGTTGTTCTCAGCCTTCGGGCTCACATGATGCGATAGGAGGCGGAATTCCCTTTCGCCGATCCAGCGCCCACGCGGCGTGTCGTACCAGGCGTCGTACTCGGCAGCTTCCACGGTTATGCCAATCGCCGCCACGCAGCGATCAATGTATCAGCGGCGCGTTCAATGTCCTGCGTCGTTGTAGGCCAACCGGTCGACAGTCTGACTGCACCCGAGGCACGCGTCGCATCGATTCCCATCGCTGCAAGCACGCCGCTGACGGCTTCGCCCTCGGAATGACAAGCGGACCCCACGGAAGCAGCCACCTCCGCAGCGGCTTCCGTCAGCAAGGCCCGGCCGGTGACACAAGGGAAGGACACGTTCAGCGTATTCGGCAGACGGTACTCGGGGTGTCCATTCAGAACGAGGCCCGGTACTCCCTCGGCCAACCGGCTGTGCAGTGCATCTCGTAGTGCCCTCATGTGCGGCGCGGTTTCGGCGAGTCGCCGGGCCGCGAGCACGGCCGCTGCGCCGAGCGCCACGATGTGCGGAACGTTCTCGGTCCCCGGGCGCAGCCCATACTCTTGCTCTGCGCCATAGAGGATGCCGGCGAGCGGAGTGCCGCGACGAACATAAAGCGCGCCGACGCCCTTGGGTGCGTAGAACTTGTGACCGGCGATGGTCAGAAGATCGACGCCAAGTTCATTCACATCGAACGCGACTTTACCCGCCGACTGCGCGGCATCGGTGTGCATCAGGCAGCCATGGTCGCGGACCAGCGCCGCCAATTCGGCGATGGGTTGGATCGTGCCGATTTCATTGTTGGCATGCATCACCGAGACAAAGAAGGTTTCGGGCCTGAGCGCTCGACGCAAATCCTCCGGATCGACGCGACCATATCCATCCACCGGCAACTTCGTCACTTCCCAGCCGAGAGTCTTGAGGTACTCGGCCGGCGCCATGACGGCGGGATGTTCGATCCCGCTCACGATCAGATGACGTTTGTCGGGCGGGGCGGCACGCGCAGCGCCGAGGAGCGCCAGATTGTTCGCCTCGGTGGCGCTGCCGGTAAAGATCATCTCGTCCGTCTGGGCGCCGATGAGGGCTGCGACCGCTTCCCGGGCCTGCGCTATTGCTTGTCGCGCCCTTATTCCATACGGGTGTGACGAGGACGGGTTGCCGAAGTGCTCGCTCAAGTACGGCACCATTACGGCCAAGACTTCAGGCGCCACGGGTGTCGTGGCGTTGTAGTCGAGGTAGATCGGTAGCGCTGCTTTCATTTTTCCAAATCCCGTTTCATCTGCTCGTATTCTTCGCGGTCGATCTCGCCACGTGCATAGCGCTCCTGCACGATCTCAAGCGGGGTCTTGTCACGTGACAGCCCACGTCTGTCTTGCTCACGACCACCTTGCGATTCCCTCATCAGCCAGCGGAGCAAGCCCACGATGCCGAGAACGATCAGTACCCATAACAGGATCATGAAGAGAAAGCCAAAGCCCATACCCCACCCCCCGAACTCACCCCAGTTCCCCATCATGTCCTTCTCCTCATTGGGCGCCTGAATCAGTCAATGATCATGAATGACGTTGGATGGCTGGTCTGCTCTTTTCCCTCAAGCCAGCCACGGGTCCCGCCACGCAAGGCAGCGGCTCGCTCATAGCCCCTCTCGCGCAGTTGCTCGGCGGCGTTGCAGGAGCGTGATCCGCCGAAATTGCAGACTGTCACGATGCTCGCGTCGGCCGGAAGTTCATTGGCCTTCGCAGCCAGTTGGTCCGACGGAATGTTAATAGCCCCCTTCGACGTGGCCCGCCGCGAACTCTTCCGGAGCGCGGACATCGACGATGACGACTTTCTCGCCGCTACGAACAAGCTTGCGCAGCGATTGTGGGTCGATGAAGGGGATGGGTTGCTTGGGCTCACTCATGCTTTTCTTCTAATCAGCGTTTTGGTCGTCCGGTGCACCTACGATGGTGTGCGTCCAGCCGCCCAAAGAGGTGCTGCTCCAGATCTTTGGCTATTCATAGCAACGCCTCAGCCATAGCTGCGGCATGCTCAAAATTCATAACGTATTTGCACATATACATTGTCATCGTGCGACAACTGGCCAAACTGCCCCCAGGGCTTGCCAGCGAAGACGTTGGCACCGACTGCGCCCCAGACGCGATCGGTAAAGGCATAGCGCAGCTCCGGATTGAAGAAGCGGTCGTGGTTGCCGGTGTTGTACGCGGCGTAGAGGGACAGGCGCAGTGTCTGGTGCAGGAATAATTGCGTCGCACGCACGGTAACGGTGTCGCTGCGACGCTGGTCAACAGGGAGGCCGGGCGGCAAAGCGGCGAGATAGGCGCCGTAGTCTTGCATGTATTCCGCGTAGTATTGCAGCCCCAGTGAGAAGTCCTCCCATGGCTGCCACTGGTAGCCGGCGAGCAGGCGTGTCTGCGAGTTGGGTACCGCGAAATCGCTGCCGGCGCGATCGTCTAGCGAGTCGTAGTAGGCCGCCTCCAGGCTGAGCACGCCTTCGCCGACGCGGCCCGACGCGCTGACGCCATACGTGGCCAGCTTCGGATAGAAGAAGGTGATCTTCGTCGGCGCCGCCAGGCTGTCCGGGCGCATCGACGGCGTGCGCTGGAAGCCGCGATAGAGGTAGAGCGCAGCATCCCAGCCGCCGATGTCGCGGTAGACGCGCAGGCCGCCTTCGGCCTGGTCGGGCTTGACGGTTTCGCGATTGGTGACCGCCGGCATTGGATCGTAGAGATGGAAGCGCTGCGCGTCGGGAGTGCGGCTCGCGCGGAAGGATGGAGCCAGCACGAACTCGAATGAAGCGAATTCGGGATAGGCGCCGAGCTTCACTGCGTCGATCCCTCGCTTGAGGTATTCGAGCGGGCGCCCGGCGAAGAGCGCCTCGTAGTCCTTCGGGAACACGTCGTTGACGAACACCAGGTCGCCGAGCCCCCAGGTGAGCACTTGGCGGCCGGCACGCAGATCCCAGCTGCCCGCCGTGTAATCCACATAACCTTCGCGCAATTCGGACTGATCGCCGCGGCCTAGATGGTCGTAGGCTAGGTCGCCCTTGGCCATGTAGCGCCAGGCACCGTCGCCGGCATCGAGCTTCAGCTGAACGCGCTCTTCCATCCACTTGTCGTGGCGGCCGTTGGGATTCGCGCCGCCGGTGTTGGCGGCGGTGTTCTGCTGCAGGAAGCCCGAGACGTTGACGTCCGCCGCGGCATGGCCGGCGCCGCCGAGCAGCAGGCCGACAAGAGCGGTAGTCCACCACGCGCGTGTCGCCATCATTCAATCCACTTGCGCGGCGGCTGGCGCAGAAAGCGCTCGGAGAATAGGCTGTCCTCGAGGCCGAGATCGTAGTCGGCTTTGGTGTAGCTCACCTCGGTGTGATGCCCCGTCTGCACGTTCTTCATGGTGCGCCGCATGACGGTCGGGAAGCCCTTGACGTCCTTGATCTCGTCGGCCGTGAATAGCTTGTACTGCGCGCCCTTCCTGTCGTACTGCTCCTCTTTCAACGGCAGGAAGTTCGCCTTGCTCACCCAGGTGAGTTTGTAGCCGAAGTCGGCGTCGCCGGCTTTGGGCGTGCTCTTGACGACGTAGCAGTCGGCGCCGCCCACCTTGTCCTCACGCTCGATGGTGTGGGCGTCGTCCTCGATGTCGCGGCCGGAAACGTCCTCGTAGGTGAAGTCGGAGCCGACGAAGCTTGAGCGCTTGTCCTGGGCGGCGATGCGCTTGACCATGTTGATGGCCGGAATGAACATCCAGCGATCGTCGTCCTTGGCCGGGTACTTGTAGGTCATGAAGGTCATGTCCTTCACGTCCGCCGGCTGAAAGAAATACATGAAGTACTTCTGCTCGCCGCCCGCTTCGCCGATGTTCTTGCGCAGCATGGTCATCTCCCGCACCCGCTCCTGGCCATCCTTGGTGACGAGCTTCATGACGACGCGCGCTTTGAAATCCTTGCCGGGGTAGAGGAAGGCCGCCTGCGACTTCTTCATCACCTCCTCGCCGGAAAGCGCCAATGCAGTGAGCGGCAGCAGTCCGGCAAGTAGGGCTATCAACACTCGTTTCATGTCGTTCTCCGTTTTGGTTTGTCAGTGGGAGGTCGCCGGCGCGGCCGTCGAGAGCGGTTCATCTACCAGCCAGCGCCGTCCGAGCATCACCAGCGCGGGCAGCAGCACCAGCGTGAGCAGCGCCGACAGCAGCATCATCGAGACGATGAAGGCGCCAACCGCGACGTACGGCGTCAGTGGCGCCGCCATCATTACCGAGAAGGCCGCGGCGAACAGGATGGCGTTGCGCATGATGCCCTTGCCGGGACGCGCCGCCGTCCAGGCCAGGCTCTGCTCGACTGTCTCGCCATCGGGTGCGTCGGCGCGACGGCTCCGGAAGCGGCTGACGAAGTGGATGGCGAAGTCCACCGCCATACCGAGCGACAGCGTGCTCAACACCGACAGCGGCATGTCGAAATCTTTACCGGTGATCCCGATGACGCCGTAAATCAGCAAGATAGTCAGCAGCAACGGCATATAGGCAACCAGCGCCCATTTCAGCGAGCGGAAATCAAGTGCCAGGATGGCCAACACCACGACGAGTGCAAGGCTCAAGCCCCGCACCATGTCGCCAAGCACCTCTTCGTTCCACACCAGGTTGAAGTAGGCGCTGCCGGCCGGTTTCACGATCGCCGGCAGGGGATTGGCCTTGTGGTAGGCCTCCGTGGCGGCGATCACCTCGCGCATCGCGTCGGCGTCCCAGGTCTTCATCTGCACCCAGACGTTGGCTTTCGTGAAACCCTGATCCACTACGTTATCGAGATCGGCAGGCTTGGCCGACATGGAGAACAGGAACAGGTACTGGCCGATCGTGTCGTGGGTGTCGGGCACGACGTCGTACTTGGCGTCGTCGTCGTGCAGCACGCGGTTGATGCGCTTGACGTAGTCCGCGACCGAGAAGGTTTTACCGACCACCGGCAGCTTCTCCAGGTGGTGCTGCAGGCCTTCGATCCAGCGCATCGCCTCAGGCCGCTTCATGAAGTCGGCATCTTTCGACTCGACCACGACGTAGCCCAGCGACGTGCCGCCGAGCGCGCGGTTCATGGCGGTATCGGCGACGCGGATCTCGCTGCCGGCCTTGAACCACGCGACCAGGTTGTTGTTGACGTGGATCTTCGAGGTGCCCCACACGGACACCGCCACCAGCGCGGCGGCGATAGCCACGGTCAGCCCCGGACGTCCGGCGCCGAAGGCTGCCATGCGCCCGAGCAGACGCGCGACGCGGTCCTGAGCCGCATCCTCGGCCGCGCCTGCCAGTTTGTCTTCACGCACGAAGGTCAGCACCGCCGGGATGAAGCTGAAGGACAGCAGGCGCAGCACCACGGTGCCGAAGGCGATCAGGCCGCCGAATACCTTGACCGGGATGATGTTCATGAACAGCAGCACGGCGAAGCCGGCGGCCGTGGCGAGCGCCGTGAAGCGCACCGGGCGGGAGACGGCGGCCATGGTCTCGCGGATCGCCGCCAGCTTGTCGCCGTGCTCGCGGTAGCGGAAGTAGAACTCGTTGAAGATGTGGATGCTGTCGGTGGCGATCGCCATCAGGAACACCGGCGCCATCGAGCTCATGATGTGCACCGGCAGGCCGACGCCAATCAAGAGACCCATGCTCCAGATGATCGCGACCATCGACACGCCCATCATCGCGGCCGAGAGGGCGAGGTTGCGGAACATGAACTGGATCGCCGCGAACATGATGCCGCCGGCGATCGGTGAGAAGATCGCCATCAGCTTGAACATCTCGGCGCCGAAGGTGTCGCGCGCCACCGGGTCGCCGGCGATGTAGTAGCGTTCGGGGCCCTTCTCGCGGGCGACGATCTCTCGGATCTTATCGGCGATCTCGGCGCCGTTGGCGCCTTTCTCCAGCGGCACGTAAATCGCGGTGGTCTTACCGTCCTTCGAGATGACGCGATCGAGGAACAGCGGATTGCCGAACAGCGCCTTCTTGA
Source organism: Rhodanobacteraceae bacterium (assembly GCA_021325475.1). Taxonomy (GTDB): domain Bacteria; phylum Pseudomonadota; class Gammaproteobacteria; order Xanthomonadales; family Rhodanobacteraceae; genus Rudaea. The sequence goes on from JAJPHA010000001.1 coordinate 7,740, forward strand.
GCGCTGCCACGTCGGCATCGCTCTTCGGCGCGGCGGGCATCAGCGGTCCGACCTTAAGCGTGCCTTCCTCAGCCGTGACGTTGGTGATGGTCGTGAAGCCGTTGACGTCGCGGCTGGCAACGCCCGGCAGCGCGAGGATGGCGTCGGTGATGCGGGCAATGCGCGCCAGGGTCTCCTGGTTCAGCACGCCGACGTCGTTCTCGACGCCGACCACGATGGTATCCTCGTAGAGCGCGAAGTCCTTGTCCACCCGGTCGTTCCAGACGCGCACGTCGGAAGTTTCAGGCAGCATGTGCTTCGGGTTGGTATCGGTGCGGATCTTCGGGAACTGCGTGAAGAACAGCAGGGTTATCAATCCCGCCAGCATCAGTACCAGCTTGGGCCTATGGGTGGAAAATTCGACCAGAGAGAATTTCTTTGTCACGTCTGTTTCCCCTTATCCGCCAGCCGGGCAAGCGGTTCAGAACCGGCTCCAAAGCCAGTACTTCTCGTAAAGAATCTTGCCCAAGTGCCAGAGCGGGCTCGGCATGCGCAGGCGCACTGCGGGTGTTGGCTCGGCGTAGAAATTGCCGCTGCCAAACCCGGCCATACCGCCTCCGACTTCCACAAAACACATACCGTGGCCGTCAAAGCGCGCGGCCTCTCCCTTGCCCGTCCAGGCGCGCGCGACGTTACGTGCGACGACTTCTGCCTGACCGTGAGCGAAGACGCCGGCCTTGGGCAACGGCTTGCCCATCTTGAGCGGGATCGCCGTCACATCGCCAATGGCATAGACGTTGGGGAACTTCGTTTCCAGCGTGCCACGATCAACACTGACCCATCCCGATTCCGTAGTGAGGCCGGACTCCTTGACGACTGCTGGTACGCGATGTGGTGGCACGTAGATCAGCAGGCCAAAACCCGTGCTCTTGCCGTCGGAGAAATGCAGCCGACCGGCTTCAACTTCGGTGACCTGATGGCTCGGGAAGTAGGCGATACCCTTGCGTTCGAGCATCATCTTCAATTGGCCGCCAACCGCAGGGCCAGCGACCGGCATCGGCTGCGGCTCGGCAGCGTAGATGGCGACCTCGACAGCGTTTCCGGTGCGCCGCTTCTTACACCAGGCATCGACCAGCATGGCCGCCTCGTAGGGCGCGGCCGGGCACTTGTAGGCCGGAGCCGCCGTCAGCACGACGATACGGTTGCCCCGGAAGGATTCGAGCGCAGCGCGGATCGTTTCGGCACCGGCGAGCGTATAGAGATTGATGCCATACTTGGCGAGTCCAGGGACGGCTTCCGGCGCGTAGTCGGCGCCCAGCGCGATGACGAGGGAGTCGCCACGCAGGACTTGGCCCGCGGCCTTGACGGAAAGCGCCTCTGGGTCGATGTGTTCGATTTCACCGGTAACGAGCTCAATGCCCTTCGCCGCCAGCGCACTGATCGGTCGCGTGAAGTCGGCCCGCTTGTTTGCACCGACGATGTGCCAGAGCAGCGAGGGTGCGAAGACGTGGTTGGGCTCCCGCTCGACGACGATGACGCGATGCTCGGCCGGCAGCAGCTTGCGCAGGGTTTCGGCCGCGACGATGCCGCCGACGCCAGCGCCGAGGATGAGCGCGGTCTTGCCCATCAGAACACCAACACCTTATCGGCCCACAGAGTCCATTCGGTCAGAATGTCCATGGTGCCGCGTACCGCACCTTCGACCAGATCGTCACTGGGGATGCCACGGGCATCAAGACAAGTTCCGCAGGCCGCAATTGCCCCATTGCGGCGAATGACGCCGCCGAGCATGTCGCCGATGTTGTAATAGCCTTGCGGGACTTTCTGACCAGCCTTGCCGCAAGCGGCCGCGTCGCCCATCAGGAACACTTTGACTTCCGCCTCGCCGCCTTCGAGCAGTTTGCGCGCCAAGCGCAGCCCGTTGTAGCTGCGTTCCGTTCCGTAGGGTGGATCGTTCAGGATCAAGAGCATCTTTTGCATGGTTCCTCCTTTTCGGAAATGCAGGTTGAAACACACGGTTACGGCGCAGCGGCTGCCTCGACTGGCAATCCATCAGCCGCCCATTCGGCGACGCCATCGGCAATCTTTTGAGCCTGAAACCCATACTTCCGCAACAGCGCCACGGCTTCGTTGGACATCAGACAAAAGGGTCCCCGGCAATACGCAACCACTTCTTTGCCCGCTGGAAGATCGGCCAGCCGTTGTTCGATCTCGGCGAGCGGCATAGAGCGGGCAAAGGGTAGATGGCCAGCCCGGTATTCGGCCTCGGGGCGAACATCGATCACCACCACATCCCCTCGGCGCGCGCGCTCAAGCAGACTCAAGCGGCTCTCTGTCGTGAGCCGATCTGGAGCGGCAATGATGCGTTCGAGGGCCTGCTGCAATTCGATCAGATGCGCTTCGGCGACCGTGCGCAGGTTCACCCAAAGGCGTGAGACATCGCTGCCGGTGAGGCGATAGGCAATGAAACGGCCCTTTCGGACTCCCTCCACTAGGCGCGCTTCTTTGAGCGCGCGCAAGTGGGCGCTGGCCAGTTTGGAATCGATGGCTGCCTTTCCTGCCAGCACTTCGACCGTCATTTCGCCTTGAGATAGCAAATCAAGCAACTCGAGGCGCTTTGAGCTAGCCAGCGCCTTGCCGATCCGCTCAACCTGTTCGAATAGAAAGTCTTTGGCATCTCGTTTCATGCCAATACTCTAACACCCGTTAGAGTGTTGGTCAATACAAACCGGGGCGATGCTCGGACAGCACTCCGCAACCGCGTCATGCCGTCCAACGATTTCGACCCAGTCGCAAGCGACGATGTGGCCCGTGGTTGAGCGGACGAACTTGAGGCTCCCATCGCCCCCCTTGAGGGACGAAGCACCAGCGCTTGCCTCTCGGCCACATCATGGAATCCGCGCCCTCAAGGCCGGGGCGTTACTATTTGGATCGGGAAGCGGACGCGGGTTCGGTTCCGTGTTCCACCACGAAGACTCTGAACGTCGCAGGCCCGCGCGATAGCAAGGGGCCGGGCGTCTATCGCCCGATCAGCGAACTGCTGGAAGCTGTCTACGCCGCGCTCCACCCAGCGTGACGTCTTGCATGGGCACTCGTCGAAATTAGCGAAATCAGCGAAAAAATCCCCCGTCCGCAACTACGCCGTCGTCAGCCGGTACACCCGCAGTGGCGCGCCCGGCCCACCGTCGGCGCGTTCGCCCCACTGCACGGTGATCTTCGGCGACGTGCTGGCCAACAGATGCTCCAGGCTGGCGTCGATCCGTGCGCTGGCCTACTTGCGTGAGCGAGCCGGGCTACGCGGCAACCTTAGCGGGCTGCCGTGGACTGGGAAGTGATTGCAGCCCCGTGACACGCGCAAGCTTCGCCGTGCGCTGCCGCTACCAGTTCGTGCAGGATGCCGCACTCGGCGGCCGCGTGACCTGTCTCGCAACGCGCACGCAGCGCCATGAGCTGCTTCTCCAGGGCGCGCATGGATTTGAGCCGCGCCCGAACACGCGCCAGTTGTTCGTCGATCAGCCGGTTGATGTCGCCGCAGTCCGCCTCGGGGTGCGCCACGAAGTCCAGCAGGCGCTTGATCTCGGAGAGCGGCATATCGAGCGCCCGGCAGTGGCGGATGAAAGCCAGGCGCTCCAGGTGCGCCGGACCGTAAGCCCGGTAGCCATTGGGCATACGCGCGGGCGGGGGAAGCAGGCCCGCCTTCTCGTAGTACCGGATGGTCTCGATATCTACGCCCGTGGCTTGGCCGAGTTCACCGATACGCATTGACATCTCCGTTTGACACTTTTCATGGTACACCCTTGACCCCGGAGTGGCTACAGGGTTTTAAATTGTTGCGTTGCCGTTGAGGGCGAACGGAGTTCCCATGAAGCAATCGATATTGATCATCACCAACATGGACTGCCCGACCGAGGAGGCGCTGATTCGAAAGCGCCTCGCCACGGTGCCGGGCATCAACGGGCTGGCATTCAACCTGATGGAGCGCCGGCTCACCGTGGATCACAGCCTCCAGGACGAGCAGCCCATCCTTGGCGCGCTGCGCGAAATCGGCATGCAGGCGACGACGCCGGACGCTTGCCGCAGTTGCGACACAGCCGAAGCCTCGGCCGTCTCGAGGAAAACCTGGGCGCTCATGGCCGTGTCGGGCCTCGCTGCGGTCGGTGCCGAAATCCTCGCCTGGACGGGCGCCTCGGAGACCTCGCCAGTGGTGATCGCCGCTGCCTTGCTTTCCGTCGCCACGGGCGGCCTCCCTACGCTGCGCAAGGGCTGGATCGCGCTCAAGAGCTTGAGCCTCAACATGAACTTCCTGATGAGCATCGCCGTGATCGGCGCGATGGCCATCGGGGAATGGCCCGAGGCGGCGGTGGTGATTTTCCTTTTCGCTTTGGCCGAACTGATCGAGACCCTGTCGCTGGAGCGCGCCAAGAACGCCATTCGCGGCCTCATGGCGATGAGTCCGGAAACGGCCACCGTGCAGTTGGACAGCGGCGAGTGGCGCGAGCTTCCCTCGGCTGAGGTGCAAGTCGGACAGACCGTGCGCGTGCGCCCCGGTAGCCGCATCCCGCTGGATGGCGTGGTGAGCGCGGGCGCAAGCTCGGTGAATCAGGCGCCGATCACCGGCGAAAGCATTCCGGTGGAGAAGGCGGCCGGCGATCCGGTTTTTGCCGGCACGGTGAACGAACGCGGCGTCTTCGAGTTCCGGGTGACGGCGCTCAAGGGCGACACGACCCTGGCGCACATCATCCGCTCGGTGCAGGAGGCCCAAGGGCAGCGCGCGCCCACGCAGCGGTTCGTGGATCAATTCGCCCGCTACTACACCCCGGCGGTCGTGGCCTTCGCCGTCCTCATCGCGGCAGTGCCGCCGCTCTTCTTCGGCGCGGCTTTCCTGGACTGGTTCTACAAGGCGCTGGTCATGCTGGTGATCGCCTGCCCCTGCGCCTTGGTCATTTCGACACCGGTGACCGTCGTGAGCGGGCTCGCAGCGGCGGCGCGCGCCGGGATTCTGGTCAAGGGCGGCGTACATCTGGAGAACGGCCGCCGGATCAAGGCCGTCGCGATAGACAAGACGGGTACGCTGACCCACGGCAGGCCGGTGCTGACCGATGTCATTCCACTTGTCGAACGGCCGGAGGAAGAACTTCTGCAGTTGGCTGCCAGCGTGGACGCCCATTCCGAGCATCCCGTCGCGGCAGCGATTGTCCGGGCGTGGCAAGACGGCGAAGCCCGCACGCTTCTCGATGTCGCAGCCTTCGAAGCCGTTGCCGGGCGAGGCGCAAAAGCCGTGGTCGATGGCCGGCTCCACCATGTCGGCAATCACCGGCTGGTCGAAGATCTGGGGATCTGCACGCCACACGTCGAAGCAGCCCTTAAGCGCCTCGAACAGGAAGGCAAGACAGCAGTGGTGCTCACCAGCGACCATGAGTCACTGGCCGTGCTCGGGGTGGCAGACACGGTGCGGGGGCATAGCGCCGAAGCGATCCGCGATCTTCATGCGCTGGGGGTGCGCTCGGTGATGCTCACTGGCGACAACCCGACCACGGCCCGCGCCATTGCCGATCAGGTCGGCATCGATGACGCACGCGGCAATCTGCTGCCCGAGGACAAGCTTGCCGCCATCGACGACTTGCTTGCGCGTTACGACAGCGTCGGCATGGTGGGCGACGGCATCAATGACGCACCCGCACTCGCCAAAGCGTCCATCGGTTTCGCGATGGGTGCGGCAGGCACCGACACCGCCATTGAGACCGCCGACGTGGCGCTCATGGACGACGACCTGCGCAAGCTCCCGCGCTTCATCGAACTCTCGCGCCGGACATCTCAAGTGCTGCGGCAGAACATCGCGCTGGCCCTCGGCATCAAGGCCGTGTTCTTCGCACTGGCATTGGCCGGACAGGCGACCCTGTGGATGGCGGTGTTTGCCGACATGGGGGCAAGTCTGATCGTGGTGGCAAATGGGACGCGCCTGCTGCGCGCGTCGGAAAAGCGCGGCTGAGCGTATGTTCGCGTATGTTCGCGGATTGCAGGCAAACCCCGTAACGATTACAATGTTTTCTATGTTTAGGCGCTTTTTCTTCATCATCCTGATGTTGATCCTGCCGCTCCAGGCAAGCTGGGCGGCGGCGGGCGCCTATTGCCAGCACGAACAGGGTTCCGCCGCCCAACACTTCGGTCATCACGCACACAAGCATCAGGCTGCGGAGAAGGACAAGAAATCAGGTGCCCCGTTGGCGGGTTTTCACGCCGACTGCACCTCTTGCCATATCGGTTGTGCGGGCATCGTGGCTTCCTCGCCCGACGTGCCCTCGTCAGTGCCGGCATCCCTGGCCTTCTCGCCGGAAATCCACTTCCTTCCCTCCATCGTCCTCGAAGGCCCTGAGCGGCCCAAGTGGGCAGCCGCCGTCTGATCCGGCGGGGCGCCTGCATTCTTCTTTAGCTTCCCGGTTGCACCGTTTGCGCGTGCAAGCGGATGCGCGTTCCGTCGGTTTTCTCCCCAACCCACACATGGAGATTTCGACGAAACATGCATTCGAACACTTTTTGCGGGCGCTTGGCCCGCTTCACGGCAACGCTGGCATTCACAGCGGCTGCATTGACTTCGCGGGCGGCTGAGCCGCCCCTTACCCTGGAACAGGCCTGGCAGCGCGCCGAACAGGCCAATCCCGCTCTCAAGGCGGCCCAGGCAAACCTCACTACTTCCGAAGGCGCGCTCACCGATGCGCGTGGCCTGCTCTGGAACAACCCGCAACTGACCGCCGAGCGCAACCAACGCAGAGTGCCTCAGCCGGGCCTGAGCAACGATACCCAGCGGGAATGGCGGGCCGGGATCTCGCAGACGTTTGAGATCGCCGGCCAGCACGGCTACCGCAGGGAAGCGGCAGAGCAAGATTTGTCGACACTCAGAGAGAGCGTCGAGGAAACGCGCCGCCAGGTTCGCGCGGAGGTCGAGCAGAAGTTCGTGCGCGTGCTCGCACTCCAGACGCGCGTTGCCGCCGAGGCCGAACTCGTCGGGTTGATCAAGGACGCCGCCGGCGCGGCAAGAAAGCGCTTCGCGGCGGGCGAAGACACGAAGCTCGACAGCAATCTTGCCGAGGTGGAACTCGGGCGCGCCGAGAGCCAGTTCGAGGCGGTGCGCGAGCAACTCATCGCCGCGCGCGCCGAGCTTGCCGCCGCCCTGCAGTTGCCAGCCGAAGTACTGCCGGAGGTGCAGGGAATGTTGTCTTCCGAGGCGGCCCTCCCTTACACGCTGCAGGAACTGCTCGCCTCGGCTGCCAACCGGCCCCGGCTGCGAGCCCTCGACCACCAGGAGCAGGCCGCGCGCAACCGCCTCGGATTGGAGCGCGCTGCGACGTATCCGGACGTGACTGTCGGACTCTTTACGGGCCGTGAAGGGCCGGGCGATGTGCGCGAGCGGATCACGGGCCTGTCCGTATCGGTGCCCTTGCCGCTGTTTCGCCGCAATGCCGCCGGCATCGGTCGGGCGACCACCGAGCTCGACCAGGCTCAGATCGAACGGCAGGCCGCCATCCGCGACACCCGAGCGAGCGTCAGTGCCCTGTGGCAAAGGCTGGAGAGCCTGCGGAGCCGGGTGAAACGGCTGGAACAGCTCGTCCTGCAACGCTTGCAGGAGAACCAGCGCCTGTCCACCACGGCCTACCGCGCTGGCGAGATCAACCTCACGCAGTTGCTCCTCGCCACCCGTCAGCTTCTGGATACGCGCCGGGAGGTGCTGGAAGCACAGACCGAGCTGGCCCTCACCCGCGTCGATCTGGAACAAGCGGCGGGCTGGAACAGGGAGGTCGCGAAATGAAGCCTTCCATCCTGCCGTCCGTCGAGAAAACACACAGCGAAAGATCATCCATGACGAACAGATTTCCATTGCAACGGGGCGCTCTGGTTGCCCTGGGCCTGTCGGTCCTGATCCTCTCCGGCTGCAACCGGAGCGAACAACCGCAGGCGTCCGCGAACAAGGCTGTAGAGGCTCCTGCCGGGAAAGGGGCTGCCGGTGCGCATGAAGCCGAGGCCAAACATGACGAGGACAAGGTCCTCAAGCTCAAGCCCGAAGAGATGCAGAGCGCCGGCATCAAGGTCGAAACCCTCGCCGAACAGGAGGTGAGCGAACAGGTAACGCTGACCGCCACCATCCGCCCCAACGAGGACCGCATCGCCCATGTGGCCCCGCGGGTGGCCGGACGCATCGTCAAGGTCAACGCCAACCTGGGCGATCCGGTTCGGGCGGGGCAGACGCTGGCCGTGCTCGACAGCCTTGATGTCGGCGAAGCGCACTCCGCATATCTGCAGGCGGTGACCCAGCACGCCGTGGCAAAGGCCGACTTCGAACGGGCCGAGAAGCTCCATGCGGATCAGATCATCGCCCAAAAGGACCACTTGCGCGCCCACGCCGAGTACGAGAAATCGAAGGCCGCGCTGCGCGCTGCGGAGGACAAGCTGCGCATGTTGGGTGTGAATCCGGCACCGGCCGCCGACGGCAAGGCGGTGTCCACCTTTCCGATCACCACGCCTTTTGCCGGGACGGTGATCGAGAAGCACGCCATCCTGGGTGAGCTGGCCCAGCCCGACAAGCAGCTTTTCACCGTAGCCGATCTCTCCAACCTTTGGATCGAGGCCAACCTGTTCGAGAAGGATCTGGCGCGGGTCAAGGTCGGGTCGGATGCCACCGTCACCGTCGCCGCTTATCCCGATGAGGTCTTTCGGGGCAAGCTTACCTACATCGCTGCCGTCGTGGACAAGGAAACGCGCACCGTGCAGGCGCGCGTCGAGGTCGCCAACCGGGACGGGCGGCTCAAGCCCGAGATGTTCGCCACCGCCGCCATCAGTACGACAGGCACGGGCGGCAAAGCGGCCAGGGCCAAGGCGCTGGTGCTGCCGAACGAGGCGGTGGTGTTGATGCAGGGCCAGCCCACGGTGTTCATCGAGGCGCACGGCGGCTTTGAGCCGCGCGCTATCGAGGCAGGTGAGAAGCTGCGCGGGCGCGTCGTCGTCAAGAACGGCCTCTCGGCGGGCGACAAGGTGGTGACGGCCGGCACCTACGCCCTCAAAGCACGCGTGCTCAAGTCGCAAATCGGCGACGAGCATTGAGGAGGCCACCATGCTCAATGCCATTGTCGATCTGTCGCTGCGCTACAAGGTCTTGGTCCTTGTCGGATTCCTGCTGGTAATCGTGTTCGGGGTGCGGGCATTTCAGGCCGTTCCGGTGGACGCATTTCCGGACGTGACACCGGTTCAGGTCAATGTCTACACCGAGTCGCCGGGGCTTGCGGCCGAGGATGTGGAAAAACTGCTCACCTTCCCGGTCGAAACCGCGATGGCGGGCCTGCCCGGTGTCGAGGAGATCCGCTCCGTGTCGCTGTTCGGCCTCTCCTACGTGAGCGTCTATTTCAAGGATGACGTTGACATCTACTTCGCCCGCCGCCTGGCCGGTGAAAAGCTGCTGGAGGCGAAAGCACGCATCCCGGAAGGTTACGGAGAACCGACGCTGGGGCCGAACAGCTCCGGCCTGGGGCAGGTGTTCTGGTACACGGTCGAGTCGGCCGACAAGAAGCTCTCCACTATGGATCTGCGCACGTTACAGGACTGGAACGTGCGCCTGCTGTTGCGCACCGCGCCCGGTGTCGACGACGTGACCTCCTGGGGCGGGGACGAAAAGCAGTATCAGGTACTGATCCAGCCGCAAAAGCTCATCAAGTACGGACTCACGTTCAAAGCGGTGATGGAGGCGCTCGCGGCCAACAACCGTCAGGTGGGCGGGCAGTACGTCAACCTCGGCTCGGAGCAATATCTGGTGCGCGGGCTGGGGCTGGTCACGGGTACGCGCGACATCGGCAACGTCGTGATAACCGAGCGCGAGGGGGCACCCGTCTACGTGCGCGACGTGGCCGAGGTGAAGGAGGCGCCCAGCCTGCGCTTCGGCGCGGTGACCAAGGACGGCCAGGAGGTAGCCCTGGGCCTTGCGCTCGCGCGCATCGGCGAGAACGCCAAGAACGTGGTCGACGCGGTCAAGCAAAAGCTCGAGCTCGCCCGGCAGGCCCTGCCCAAGGGCGTTTCGATCAACCCGGTCTACGACCGGACGGAACTGGTGGAGAAGGCGCTGAAGACGGCCGAGAGCGCATTGCTCGAAGGTTCGATTCTGGTGGCGATCATCCTGTTCCTGTTCCTCGGCGAGTTGCGCTCGGCCATCGTCGTCGTGGTGACGCTGCCGCTGGCGATGCTGATCGCATTCATCCTGATGCAGTACATCGGCCTATCGGCCAATCTGATGTCGCTCGCCGGGCTTGCCATCGGCATCGGCATGATGGTGGACGGCGCTGTGGTGATGGTGGAAAACGGCTTCCGCCTGCTTTCTCACCAGAGCGGCAAAGCCGTCAACCGCACCCACGTCATCCTCGAGGCGGCACGCGAAGTGATGAACCCCATCGCGTTCGCCATCCTGATCATCATCGTGGTGTTCCTGCCGCTGTTCTCGCTCACCGGCCTGGAAGGAAAGCTGTTCAAGCCCATGGCGCTCACCATCACCTTCGCCATGCTGGGCTCGCTGATCTTGACGCTCACCTTGGTGCCGGTGCTTTCGGCGCTGATCCTTAAGCCTAAGGAAGAGAAGGACACCTTCATCGTGCGCCAAGCCAAGCGGTTCTACTTGCCGCTTCTGGAGCGCGCGCTGGAGAACAAGAAGAAGGTGATCGGGGCGGCGCTCCTGCTCCTGGTCGCTGCGCTCGCCACCTTCCCGTTCCTCGGCAAGGAGTTCATGCCGAACCTGCAGGAGGGCACGATCATGTTCCGGGTGACCGGCATCCCCTCCACGTCACTGGAGGAGAGCATCAGTGTAGCGAAGAAATTCGACGCCGTGCTCAAGCAGCACTTTCCCCAGGTGAAGTCCACGCTCGCCACCATCGGCCGCGCCGAGAAAGGCGAGACGGCGGACGTGAACTACATGGAGGTGCTGGTGAGCGTGAAGCCGGAGAGTGAATGGCCCAGGAAGATGAGCATGCCCGAACTCTCGGGCGAGATGCAGGAGACCCTGGAGAAGGCGATTCCCACGGTGGTTTTCGGCGCCACTCAGCCGATCCAGATGCGCGTCGAGGAGCTGATCTCCGGCGTGCGGGCGACCCTCGCGCTCAAGATCTACGGCGAAGATCTTGCAACCCTGGATCGGCTCGCCGCCGAAATGAAGAGCGTGGCGGACAAAGTGCCGGGCGCTGCCGATCTGTCGCTGGAAGCGAACAAGGGCAAGCCGCAGCTCGTCATCAAGGTCAATCGCGACGAGGCGGCACGCTACGGCATCAACGCGGACGAGATTCTCGAAGTCGTGCAGGCCGGAATCGGCGGCAAGACCGTCTCGACGGTGATCGACGGAGTCAAGCGCTTCGACCTTCAGGTGCGTCTGGATGCCGCTTTCCGCGACAACCCGCAGGCCATCGCGGACATCCCCATCCGCACGCAATCCGGGGCGCTGGTGCCGCTGTCGCGGGTGGCCACGGTGGAGACCGACGAAGGCTACTCCTTCGTGCGGCGCGAGCAACTGCAGCGCTATGCAGTCATCCAGATGGACGTGAAAGGCCGCGACGTCGATGGCTTCGTCAAGGAAGCGGAAGCGAAGATCCGCAGCCAGGTGAAGCTGCCGGAGGGCTACTGGATCGAGTGGGGCGGCGCCTTCGAGAACCAGCAGCGCGCTATGGCTCGCCTCGCACTGATCGTGCCGCTCACTATCGGGTTGATCTTCGTGCTGCTCTACACAGCCTTCAACTCCCTCACCCACGCCACGCTGATCATCGCCAACGTACCCTTCGCCGTCATCGGCGGCGTGTTCGGGTTGGCCTTCACAGGGCAATACGTGTCGGTGCCCTCGGCCATCGGCTTCATCGCAGTGTTCGGCGTGGCGATGCTGAACGGCATCGTGCTGATGTCCTTCCTCAATGATCAACGGGCGCAGGGCCTGTCGATCCGCGAGGCGGTGCGCCAGGGTGCGGCGCTGCGTCTGCGTCCGGTATTGATGACGGCCAGCGTGGCCATCCTCGGCCTTATCCCCATGCTGCTGTCACAGGGCGTAGGCGCCGAGACCCAACGGCCGCTGGCCACCGTGGTGGTCGGCGGACTCTTCACATCCACCGCCCTCACGCTGCTGCTGCTTCCGCTCATGTACGAATGGGTGGAAACGCGACGTGAGCGTAAGCAAATCTCGACTCGACCCGAAGGAGAACGCACATGAAGGAAATCAAAGCCTACATCCGTCCGCACCGCATCGCCAACGTCCTTCAGGCGCTGCGAGGTTCCGGTCTATGCGACCTTGGGGCGGGATCTGGCTGCCACAACATCACGGTGGTGCAAGTGCTGCGGCCGTTCGCGGGCGCACAGCCTTCGCAGCAACACTACTCGACCGAGCTCGCGGAAGCCGTGATCACGGAATACAAGCTCGAACTGGTGTGCGCGGACGACTCGGCCGATGCACTGTCGGACATCATCGCCCAGGCGGCTCATACGGGACAGCCGGAGGCAGGATGGATCTTCGTGAGCAACATGGATAACGCACGCAAGATTTCCTGAGGCGGTACGGGGTGCCTTCGCTGGCGTGCAGCAGCCCCTTCTGGCTGGCCAGACTAGGACGGGCTGGGTGCGGGTGTGGGCGAGCATGATGGGAGCACGGTCCGTCTCTTCGCCAAATGCGAGAGTTTGACGAAAACAGGAACAACCTCGTGCCCGCGCCGTGTTCGGTTCCGTTTTTGGAGACCGAACCGCAGACCAACCCGCCCGAATCAGAGAGGAAGTGCGCGGGGCGTCCGGCTTCCCCCCGGATGCGCCCGTCACGTATAATTACGCCCACGGTACGCCTGCCCGTGTGGCAGGCTGGTTTCCTCTAGTGGGGAACTACACCACCACCCCGCCCCTCCCGCAAATTCCCGAACATCCGCGGACCTGATAAGCGTCGAACCTCAGCAGGCGGTTCCCTTCTGCCGCCAAAAGAGCAGAGCTTCCGCTGTCCTTCGGACAGCGGGTCACTTCTTTGCTGGTGCAAAGAAGTAACCAAGAAACACCTCGAAAGCAGAGCCTCCCTCGGAGGACCTGCACAAAGATTTTGCAAGGGGATGAAAGCTCCGTGTACGACTCGTCCGCCGCGAGCTGATACGTTGTTCGCTTCGCTTGCGACAAGAAACCCGCATGCGAAGCGAACGGCGCTTCCAGCTGGAATGACCAAGTTGTACTGGAACATTCATCCGCTTGCAGAACTTCGTGCAGGTCCTCCTGGGGAGGCTCTGCTTCTCCGTGCTTTCTCTTGGTTACTTCTCTTGACTCCGGGCATCCTGCCCTCCGCCGCTTCGCGGCCAGCTCCGCTGTTCGCGCCGCTCCTGCGGCGCAGTGCACGAGCAAA
>JAJPHA010000023.1 GCA_021325475.1 Rhodanobacteraceae bacterium
TCGGCGTCGCTCGTGTCGCCCGGCGGCAGCGGCGCGCGCTCGGGATCGCGGTTGTCGAGCGGCGAGGCGACCAGCACCTCCGGCAAGGTCAGCGCGGCGACGAGGCGTTCGTACCAATGCGGCGGCAGCACCGTGCCGGCGCGGAGCAGGATCAGGTCCTCGCCCGGAAACGCCGCGGCCGCCGCGCGCAGCGCCGCGCCGGCATCGCTCGGCGCGTCGAGGAACGCGACGGGCACGCCGGCCGCGCCGCGGGCGAGCGCCTCGCGCCACGTCGCGTCGGCGCTGCCGAACACGCAGACGCGGGCGCGGGCGGTCGAGGTGTCGCTCACGAAGTTCCGCGCGACGTGGGCTCAGTGCCCGCGCGCGAGGCCGGGGAGCGCCTGCTCGGTGTAGTCGGCTGGCACCGCGAACTCGCGCGCGTCGAGCGGCGCGGTGGCGAGCGCCTTGAGCTCGGCGACGCTGCTGACGCTGCCGTCCTCCTCGTCGTAGTGCGTCATGCGCACCGGGAACTTGCCGGCGGGCAGCGCGCGGATCGGCGATTTGACCATGCCCGCCGAGATCTTCTCGCTCAGCGCTTGCAGTCGCTCGAAGCATTGCTGGAGCGCGGCGCGGTCGGCGGCGGCGATGCCGGTGTCGGCGAGGTCCGCAAGGCACGCATCGCCGGTGTGACGGCCGTCGAACTCGACCCGGTAGACCTGGCAGGACAGACCGGCGACACGCGCGCTGGCGCCGGTCGCGGTGTAGCGCAGATCCATTTCCGCCGCGCCGGATTTCGGCAGGGCGTGACCCATGCGCTGTTCGATCATTGCGCGTTGCTCCGGCGGCAGATTGGCGAGCGCGGCGTTCGCCCGCGCCATGGCCGCGCCGGCGGTCTCGGCCAGCTTCTGCACGTCGAGGTACTGGCGCTTGTCGTGCAGCAGGATCAGGAACCTGCCGGCGGCGGCATCGAACAGGAAACTGCTGCGGCCGGCGTCCATGCGCAGGTGCGGGCCGGACAGTTCGATGCGCGTGAGCGCCGGCCGGTCGCGATCCTCCTCGCCCTTGGCGCTGACGTATTCGGCGCGGAAATCGGCGAAGGCGGCGGTGGCGAGGAGAGCGCCGGCCAGGGCGGCGGCAGGGCGGAGGAGCGGGTGCATGAACGACTCCATCGGTGGTGGTCGCGCGATTATCGCGGATGCCCACGCCACTGTCACCGCGGCGGCGCGCATCGGCTACACTGCCGCCGGTTTCCGCGTCCTGCCCGCCGCCTTGTCCGTCCTCGCCGGTTTCGCTTCGCTCTGTCGCAGGCTCGCGCGCTGGCTGCGCGCGCCATGCTGGCTCGGCCTCGGCTTCGCGCTCGGCTTCCTCGGGCCGTATCTCGTCTATCTGGACAGCCAGGTGCGCGCGCGCTTCGACGATCTGTCGTGGGACCTGCCGAGCCGTGTCTACGCGCGTTCGCTGCGGCTGCGCGTCGGCCAGCCGATGACGGCGAAGGCGCTCGAGCTCGAACTCGACGCGGCGCGCTACGCGCCGGCGACGGCGGCGAAATTGCCCGGCAGCTACGTCGTCGACGGCGCGCGCTACCTGATCGCGCGGCGCGCCTTCGCCGATCTCGACGGTCGCGAACCGGCGCGGCGCATCGCCGTGGCCCTGCGCGACGACCTCGTCGCCGCGCTCGCCGATGCCGACGGCGGCGTGCCGCTCGAATCGGCCCGGCTCGAACCGGCGCGCATCGCCACGCTCTACGGCGCCGAGCAGGAGGAGCGCCGCGTGGTCAAGCTGGAACAACTGCCGCCGCTGCTGGTCACCGGCTTGCAGGCGGTCGAGGACCGCGACTTCAAGCACCATCACGGTATCGCCTTCGGCGCGATCCTGCGCGCGGCGTTCGCCGATCTCGCCGCCGGGCGCGTGGTGCAGGGTGGCAGCACGCTCACCCAGCAGTTGGTCAAGAACCTGTTCCTCGATCGCGGCCAGCGGCTCACGCGCAAGCTCAACGAGGCCCTGCTCGCGCTGCTGATCGAGGCGCGTTACGACAAGCATCGCATCCTCGAGGCCTACGTCAACGAGGTGTTCCTCGGCCAGCAGGGCGGCCAGGCGGTGCACGGCTTCGCCGCGGCGGCGGAGTTCTATTTCGGCCGCGAGCCGCGCGAGCTGCAACCGCACGAGATCGCGTTGCTGGTCGGACTCGCGCAGGGGCCGAGTCTGTACGATCCGCGCCGGCATCCGGAGCTCGCGCTGGCGCGGCGCAATCTCGTGCTCAATCAGTTCTACGAGACCGGCCTGATCGATGCGGCCACGCTCGCCACGGCGCGCGCCGCGCCGCTCTCCGTGCTCACCGCCCCCGGTCTGCCGCGCAACCGCGCGCCGGCGTTTCTCGATCTGGTGCGCGCCCAGGTGCAGCGCGACGTGCCGGCCGCGGAGCTGGCGCGTGCCGGCCTGTCGATCTACACCACGCTCGCGCCGAGCACCCAGGCGCTCGCCGAGCAGGCGTTGACGCGCACGCTGGAGACGCTCGGCAAGCGCCAGCCCGATCTGCAGGGTGCGCTGGTGGTCACCAGCGCGCGCGACGGCGCGGTCGAGGCGCTGATCGGCGGCCGCGATCCGGCCGATCCCGGCTTCGACCGCGCGCTCGCCGCACGTCGGCCGATCGGCTCGCTGATCAAGCCGTTCGTCTATCTCGTGGCCCTGAGCCAGCCGCAGCGCTGGTCGCTGGCGAGCCTGCTCGACGATGCTACCGTCGACCTGGTGCAGCCGAACGGCAGCCACTGGACGCCGCAGAACGACGATCACGAAACCCATGGCAAGGTGCCGCTGATCGATGCGCTGGCGCATTCGTACAATCTCGCCACCGTGCACCTCGGTCTCGCGCTCGGCGTCGACAAGGTGCGCGGCCTGCTCGCCTCGTTCGGGCTGGACGCGACGATCCCGCCGCATCCGTCGCTGCTGCTCGGCGCGGTGGAACTGTCGCCGTACGAAGTGGCGCAGTTGTACCAGTACTTCGCCGCCGACGGCCATGCCCTGCCGCTGCGGGCGCTCTCCGGCGTGCTCGATGCGCAGGGCCGCCCGCTCGGACGCTATGCGCTCAAGCCCGGCGCCGGCGACTACGTCGGCGCGGCGCGCTTGGTAAGCTATGCCTTGCAGGAGACCGCCGCGCAGGGCACGGCGCGCGCCATCGCCGCGCAGGGCTTGGGATCGCTGCACGCCGCCGGCAAGACCGGCACCAGCGACTCGCAGCGCGATTCCTGGTTCGCCGGCTTCACCGGTGCGCACCTGGCGGTGGTGTGGATCGGCCGCGACGACGACCAGCCCACCGGGCTGTGGGGCGCGACCGGCGCGCTGCAGGCGTGGATCGCGCTGTTCCGCGAGCTGCCGACGCGGCCGCTGGCGCTGCCGACGGAGGGTCTGGAACTCGCCTGGGTCGATCCGGCGACCGGCGCACGCACCGACGAAGCGTGCCGTGGCGCGCGCCGGCTGCCGTTCCTCGCCGGCCATGCGCCGACGGCGACGGAACATTGCCTGTGGCAGGAGATCAAGGCGCTCCTCGGCGCCGGGCACTGAGGGACGGGAGGAATGTTCTGGAAATGTATACGATGATGCGAAATACACTTTGTTCGATCGCCGTCGCGATGCTTGCCGGCTGCGCCCAGCCGAGCGCGCCGGCCAAGTCCGGCATCCGCCCCGATGCCGCCTCGGCCGTGGCGGCGATCCGCGCGGCGGCGACGCAGTTCGATTCCAGCGTCGAGGTGCAACCGCTGCGCGATCCGGCGGTCGAGGGCTGGTTGCGTCAGGCGCACGAGCACGAAGCGCAGCAGCGCGTGCCGCAGGCGCTGGAAACCCTCGGTCGCGCACTCAAGCTCACGCCGAACGCGCCGGACCTGTTGCAATACCAGGCCGAACTGCTGATCGAGAACGGCGACTGGAAGGCCGCCGCCGCGGCGGCGCAGAAGTCCTACGACCTCGGGCCCAAGGTCGGCGCCTTGTGCGCACGCAATCTGCAGACCCTGGTCGAGGTACGCAGCGCGCTGCACGACGACGCCGGCGCGCAGCAAGCGCGGCAGCAGTTGTCGAGCTGCCGGGTGCCGGCGCCGGCGCGCTTTTGACAATGGCCGGGGTGTCGGCGAATGTCCTTGCGGCGGCGGTCTTCCGCGCACATGCGGATGCGTTGTTTGTCGGCAAGGGCAGAGCTTCCGCTCGGCCGTTGTTTGCGCGATTTGTCTCCAGAGCAAAGCTTCCGCTCTCCTGCGGAGAGCGGGTTACTTCTTTGCTGGTGCAAAGAAGTAACCAAGAAACACCTCGAAAGCAGAGCCTCCCTCGGAGGACCTGCACGAAGATTTTGCGAGGGGATGAAAGCTCCGTGTACGA
>JAJPHA010000034.1 GCA_021325475.1 Rhodanobacteraceae bacterium
GCCCTCAGCCCTCAGCCCTCAGCCCTCAGCCCTCAGCCCTCAGCCCTCAGCCCTCAGCCCTCAGCCCTCAGCCCTCAGCCCTCAGCCCTCAGCCCCAGCCATGACCCGCCGCCCCGTCCCCGTCCTCACCATCGATGGCCCGTCGGGCTCCGGCAAGGGCACGATCAGTCGCCGGGTGGCCGAGGCGCTCGGCTGGCATCTGCTCGATTCGGGGGCGCTCTATCGCGCCGTCGGATTCGCCGCCGGGATGGAGGGGCTGGATCTGTCCGACACCGAGGCGGTCACGCGCTGCGCGCAGACCACCCGCATCGGCTTCCGCGATCCCAAGGACGGCGGCGAAACGCGCGTGCTGGTCAACGGCCTCGATGCCACCGACGAATTGCGCACGGAAACCTGCGGTGCGGCCGCCTCGGCTATTGCCGCCATTCCCGCGGTGCGCGCGGCCCTGCTCGACAAGCAGCGCAGCTTTCGCAAGGCGCCGGGGCTGGTGGCCGACGGCCGCGACATGGGCACGGTCGTGTTTCCCGACGCCGAGATCAAGGTGTTTTTGACCGCCAGTGCCGAGGAGCGCGCGCGGCGGCGTTATAAGCAGTTGAAAGAAAAGGGGTTGAACGTTACACTTGCCACCCTTTTGCGCGAGATTCAGGCGCGCGACGTGCGCGATGCCGCGCGGACCGTGGCGCCGCTTCGGCCGGCCGCGGACGCGGTGCTGATCGATTCGACCGGCATGCCGATCGAGCAGGTCGTCGCCAAGGTGCTGGAACTGGCGCGGAAGTATCGCCAGTAGGAGGCCGGCAATCGGAGATGGAAAAACGGGCGCGCGAGCGCTGTCGATTTCCCATCTCCGATTCCCGAATTCCGGGAACGCAAGGTCCCGCCGCGTGCGGCGGGGAACAGCAACGGCGCCGTCGAGGCGCCATCAACGGGCGGGTCGAATTCCAGCAAAGACAGGGGCTTGGAAAACGATCTTGAGATCCATTGGAACCAACATGACCGAAAGTTTTGCCGAACTGTTTGAAAAGAGCCAGACGTTGAACAAGCTCAAGCCGGGCACGATCGTCTCCGGCATCGTCGTCGAGATCCGCAACGACGTCGTCGTGGTCAACGCCGGGCTCAAGTCCGAGGGCATCGTGCCGATCGAGCAATTCCGCAACGAAGCGGGCGAGCTCGAAGTCAAGCTCGGCGACGAGGTGAAGGTGGCGCTCGACGCCATCGAGGACGGATTCGGCGAAACCCGTCTGTCGCGCGAGAAGGCCAAGCGCTCGCTGGTGTGGGACGAACTGGAGAACGCGCAGCAGACCAACGCCACCGTGACCGGCCGCATTTCCGGCAAGGTCAAGGGCGGCTTCACCGTCGACATCAAGGACGTGCGCGCATTCCTGCCGGGCTCGCTGGTCGACGTGCGGCCGGTGCGCGATCCGGGCTATCTGGAAGGCAAGGAGCTCGAGTTCAAGATCATCAAACTCGACCGCAAGCGCAACAACGTGGTGGTCAGCCGCCGCGCCGTGGTCGAGAGCGAGCATTCCGAGGAGCGCGAACAGCTCCTGGCGCGCCTGCAGGAAGGCGCGGTGGTCAAGGGCGTGGTCAAGAACCTGACCGACTACGGCGCATTCGTCGACCTCGGTGGCATCGACGGCCTGCTGCACATCACCGACATGGCGTGGAAGCGCGTCCGTCATCCGTCCGAGGTGGTCAACGTCGGCGACGAGCTCGAGGTGCGCGTGCTGCGCTTCGACCGCGAGCGCAATCGCGTGTCGCTGGGCCTGAAGCAGCTCGGCGAGGATCCGTGGGTCGCCATCGCGCGGCGCTATCCGACCGGCACGCGCCTGTTCGGCAAGGTCTCCAACGTCACCGATTACGGCTGCTTCGTCGAGCTCGAGCCCGGCGTGGAAGGCCTGGTGCACGTCTCGGAGATGGACTGGACCAACAAGAACGTGAACCCCGCCAAGATCGTCCAGGTTGGCGACGAGGTGGAGGTGATGGTGCTCGACGTCGACGAGGAGCGTCGCCGCATCTCGCTCGGCATCAAGCAGACCCAGGCCAATCCGTGGGAGACCTTCGCCGCCATGCACAAGAAGGGCGACCGGGTCAGCGGCCAGATCAAGTCGATCACCGATTTCGGCATCTTCGTCGGCCTCGAGGGCGGCATCGACGGCCTCGTGCATCTGTCGGACATCTCCTGGCAGAGCAGCGGCGAGGACCTGGTGCGCCAGTTCAAGAAGGGCGACACGGTCGAGGCGGTCGTGCTCGCGGTCGATCCGGAGCGCGAGCGCATCTCGCTCGGCATCAAGCAGCTCGAGCAGGATCCGTTCGGCCAGTACATGGCGGCGCATCCGCGCGGCAGCATCGTCAGCGGCCGGGTCAAGGAGGTCGATGCCCGGGGTGCGACCATCGAGCTCGCCGAAGGCGTGGAGGGCTACCTGCGCGCCAACGACATCGCCAAGGAGCGCATCGACGATGCCACCCAGCATCTGAAGGTCGGCGACAAGGTCGAGGCCAAGTTCATCGGCATGGATCGCAAGGGCCGTGTGCTGCAACTCTCGATCCGCGCCAAGGACGAGGACGAGATGCAGCAGGCGCTGGAGGAATACCAGTCCAGCGCCGGCGGCACCACCAAGCTCGGCGCCTTGCTCAAGGAGCAGATGAACAAGTCCGAGTGAACGAGGCTCCGGCTGCGCCCGCTCGCGGCGCAGCCGGTTCACCCGGCCGGCGGAGTCGCGGCATCCGGTGACGCCGTCCCGCGGCTCAGAAGGCAAGGTCCGTACAATCCGCCATGTCGTCCACTCCGTGCAGGTTTCCGCTCCGGCTGCAGCGTCCAGGGTTCTGGTCGCGCGTCGGGCGCGCGCCGTCGGCGGCCGTGGCGAACGGTGCGGAATCCGCCGGACCGGCAATGGGGGAAGCTGCGCCATGACCAAATCGGAGCTGATCGAAGCCCTGGCCCTGCGCCAGAACCACCTCGCCTTCAGCGACGTGGAACTGTCGGTCAAGAGCCTGGTCGAGCAGATGAGCCAGGCGCTGGCCAACGGCGAGCGCATCGAGATCCGCGGCTTCGGCAGTTTTTCGCTGCACTACCGGCCGCCGCGCATGGGCCGCAATCCCAAGACCGGCACGGCGGTGGCATTGCCCGGCAAGCATGTGCCGCATTTCAAACCCGGCAAGGAACTGCGCGAGCGCGTGAACGGAGCGATGCAGCGCGCTTCCGGGTAAGGCCGTCGACAGGCTCCGCGGCCGGTGCGCCGCACGTCGAATGGATGACTGACGCATGCGTTTGGGTTTGATCCTGCTGCTGCTCCTGTTCGCGGTCGCCGGCGCCGTGTTCGGCGCGCTCAACGGCGAGCACGTCGCGTTCGATTTCTACTTCGCCAGCGTGCAGTGGCCGAAGGGCGCGGCGCTGCTCGTCGCGCTCACGCTCGGCTGGCTCTGCGGCGGATTGCTGGTGTACGGCGCGCTGGTGCTGCGTCTGCGGCGGCGCGTGCGCGCGCTGACGCGCGAACTCGCGCGCCGCGGCAGCGCGGACCAGCCATGACCGCGCTGCCGCCGCTGTTCCTGCCGGCGCTGGCCCTGCTGCTGCCGCTGGCCGCCTTGTCCGGCTGGTATGTCGGCCGACGCAGCAGCGAACGTTCGCGCCGGGTCGGCGTGAGCGAACTGTCGTCGAGCTACTTCCGCGGCCTGAATTACCTGCTGAACGAGCAGCCGGACAAGGCCATCGAGGTGTTCCTCAAGCTCGCCGAGTTCAACCGCGACACGGTGGAGACCCACCTCGCGCTCGGCAACCTGTTCCGCCGCCGCGGCGAGGTCGATCGCGCCATCCGCGTGCATCAACATTTGATCGCGCGGCCGAACCTGAGCAACGACGAGAAGACCGTCGCCCTGCTCGAACTCGGCGAGGACTACATGCGCGCGGGGCTGCTCGATCGCGCCGAGACGCTGTTCACCGACCTCGTCGCCATGGACGCGCACGTGCCGTCCGCGCTGCGGCATCTGATCAGCATCTACCAGCACGAGAAGGACTGGGACAAGGCCATCGACCACGCCCGCCGGCTGGAGCGCATCACCGGCGAATCGGAGGGGCCGATCATCGCGCAGTTCTACTGCGAACTCGCCGAACAGGCGCGGGCGGCGAAGAATTTCGCGGCGGCGCAGAGCTATCTCGATCACGCCTTCGAGAGCCAGCCCGAGTGCGTGCGCGCGCACATCATCCTCGGCCATCTCGAGGCGCAGCAAGGCCGGCTCGAGGCTGCGGCGCAGGCGTTCGAGCGCGTGGCGACGCTGGACGTCGACTACGTTCCGGAAATCCTGCCGCCGCTGCTCGATTGCTACGCGCGGCTGCAGCAGATGCAGCGCGCCGAGCGCTTCCTGGTCGACATCATCGAGCGCTCGCAGGGCGTCACGCCGGTCATCGCCCTGGCGAAGCTCTACGCCAGCACGCGCGGCGAGGCCGCGGCGATCGAATTCATGACCCGCCAACTGCGCCAGCGGCCCTCGGTGCGCGGCCTGATGAGCCTGATCGACGCCAGCCTCGACAAGGCGCGCGACGAAGCGCGCGAGAACCTGCTGATCCTGCAGGATCTGACGCGCAAGCTGATCGAGGGGCAGGCGATGTATCGCTGCAACAAGTGCGGTTTCGGCGCCAAGGCGCATCACTGGCAGTGTCCGAGCTGCAAGACCTGGGGCTCGGTGCGGCCGATCCACGGCGTCGCCGGCGAATGACGCGCGGGACGCCGGCACCGCGACAATCCTCATTTCGCCTGCCGCCGTGTACACTGCGGTCCGCGCTGCCGGCGACGCGGCGGCGCGGTTTCGTTGGCGAGCAGAGGCAATGGCGTGAATCCGCTTTCCGATCGGGCACTGTGGGCATGGCTCGCGGCGAGCTTCCTGCTTGCGTTCGTGCTGTGCGCGCTGGCGCTGCGCTATGCGCGGCGCCGCAATCTGCTCGATGAGCCGGGACGGCGGCGTTCACACACCACGCCCACCCCGCGCGGCGGCGGCATCGGTATCGTCGTCAGCGTGCTGGCGGGTCTGGTCGCCCTCGCGTATCTGGCACCGGCGACGGCCTTGCCGCTGCGGCTGATCGCCGCGCTCGGCCTGGTCGCGGCGATCGGCTGGATCGACGATCACCGGCCGTTGTCGGCGCTCACGCGGCTGCTGGTGCAGACCGTCGCCGTCGGCATCTGGCTGTGGCCGTTGCTTGTGCGGGTCGCGCACGGCGGCGACGCGGCGGCGCACGGCGTGCTGGAATCGACCGGTGTCGCGGTGCTGCTCGTGTTCGTTTGCCTGTGGTCGATCAATCTGCACAACTTCATGGACGGCATCGACGGCTTGCTCGCGCTGCAGGCGATCTTCGTGTTCGGCGTGCTCGCCGCGCTGTGTTTCCACGCCGGACGCGCGCCGCACGGTGTGGCGATCGCGCTGTGGGCGGCGGCGACGGCCGGCTTCGTGCCGTACAACTTTCCGCGCGCGCGCCTGTTCATGGGCGATGTCGGCAGCGGCGCGATCGGTCTGCTGATCGCGGTCGCGGCGATCTGGGACTACGGCGCGGAAGCGAACGCCGCGAGCGCGCTGATCGCGGTCTCGGCGTTTCTCACCGACGCCACCGCCACGCTGGTTTCGCGCGTGCTGCGCGGACGCCGCTGGTACCGGGCGCATCGCGAGCACCTGTACCAGTGGCTGGCGCGCAGCGGCCTGTCGCACGCAGGCGTCGCGGCGTGGTACCTGGCCTGGAATCTGCTCGTGGCGTTGCCGCTGATCCTGTGGCTGAGGTACCGAGCCGGCAGTGCGCCGTCGGCGCTGCCGGCCGCCGTCACCGTCGGGCTCTACCTCGCCGCAGGGATCGTGTGGATCGGTGGAAAACGCTGGTGTCTGTCCCGGGTCCGCAACCGTCGCACGCCCGTCCATGCGTAGCCTGATCGCCGCCATCCACCCGCGTCTCGCCGTCGTCGTGCACGACCTGGCGATGGTCTGGGTCGCCTGGACCGCGGCCAACTGGCTGCGCTACAGCCTCGAACCGAATCCGCCGATCTTGACCTGGTGGACGCCGGAGACGGCGATCATCGTCGTCGCGCAGGGCGTGATCCTGTGGTGGACCGGTCTGTACAAGGGCCTGTGGCGCTTCGCCAGCCTGCCGGATCTGTGGAACATCGTGCGCGCCGCCGCGCTCGGCACGGTCGCCATCGCCGTGGCGCTGTTCCTGTACAACCGCCTGACCACCGTGCCGCGTGCGGTGCTGGTGGCGTATCCGCTGCTGCTGATGGTCGCGCTCGGCGCGCCGCGCCTGGCCTATCGCTACTGGAAGGACAGCCGCTTCGATCTGCTGCGCAGCGTGCCGGCGCGGCGCGTGCTGGTGCTCGGCGCCGGCCGCGCCGGCGAGACGCTGCTACGCGAACTGGCGCGTGAGGACCGCTATCGGCCGGTCGGGCTGCTCGACGACGATCCGGCGCTGCGCGGCGCCAAGGTGCACGGCGTGCCGGTGCTCGGACCGCTGGAACGGCTGCCGGAACTGGCGCGCGAAGTCGCGGCCGAGATGCTGCTGATCGCGATGCCTTCGGCGACCAGCGCGCAGATGCGTCGCGTGGTGGAATTGTGCGAGCAGACCGGCGTGCCGTTCCGCACCGTGCCGCGCCTGCAGGACGTGGTCGCCGGCCGGATGGGGTTCACCGATCTCAAGGAAGTGGCGATCGAGGATCTGCTCGGCCGCGATCCGGTGCAGCTCGACTGGACCGCGATCCGCACTGGTCTCGCCGGCCAGCGCGTGCTGGTCACCGGCGGCGGCGGCTCGATCGGCGCGGAACTGTGCCGGCAGGTGGCGCGGCTCGGCGTCGAGGCGCTGACGGTGCTCGAGCTGTCCGAATACAATTTGTATAAAATTGAACAGGAACTGCGGCGCGAATTCCCCGAGTTGCTGATCGAGGCCGTGCTCGGCGATTGCGGCGATCCGGCGGTGTGCGAGCGCGTGTTCGCGCGCACCCGGCCGCAGGTGGTGTTCCACGCCGCGGCCTACAAGCACGTGCCGCTGCTGCAAGGACAGTTGCGCGAGGCGTTCCGCAACAACGTGCTCGGCACGCGCGTCGTCGCCGAGGCGGCCGATCGCCACGGCGTCGGCAGCTTCGTCCTGATCTCCACCGACAAGGCGGTCAATCCGACCAGCGTGATGGGCGCATGCAAGCGCGTCGCCGAGATCTTCTGCCAGAATTTCGCCGCGCGCTCGGCCACCCGCTTCATCACCGTGCGGTTCGGCAACGTGCTCGACTCGGCCGGCTCGGTGGTGCCGCTGTTCCGCGCGCAGATCCGCGCCGGCGGGCCGGTGACCGTGACCCACCCGGAGATCACGCGCTATTTCATGACCATTCCCGAGGCCTGCCAATTGATCCTGCAGGCGGCGGTGCTCGGCCGCGGCGGCGAGATCTTCGCGCTCGACATGGGCGAGCCGGTCAAGATCCAGTACCTCGCCGAGCAGATGATCCGCCTCGCCAACAAGGTGCCGGGGCGCGACATCGCCATCGTCTACACCGGCCTGCGTCCGGGCGAGAAGCTGTTCGAGGAACTGTTCCACGCCCAGGAACGCTACCAGGCGACCGCGCACGCGAAGATCTTTCTGGCACAGCCGCGCAGCATGTCATGGGACCTGCTGCACGCGCAGATGCGCCAGGCGGAACAGGCGGTGCGCGACTACGACGAGGATGCCCTGCGCCGTTGTCTCGCCGGTCTGCTGCCGGAATTCGCCGAACGCGGCGGCGGCGAACAGGCCGAGGTCGTGCCGATCCTGCGTTCGCAGGCGTGAGGCGAGGCGTGGGGTCCGCGACCGCGGCGAGCGAGCGCCGGATGCGTCGAACCGTTCTTGTTTTTCTCGATCGGGAGTCGTGATGAGTCAAGCGTTGCGCAAGGTGGTGTTCCCCGTGGCCGGCCTCGGTACCCGTTTCCTGCCGGCGAGCAAGGTGGTGGCGAAGGAAATGCTGCCGGTGCTCGACAAACCGCTGATCCAGTACGCGGTGGACGAGGCGGTGGAGGCGGGCGCCGACACGCTGGTGTTCGTCACCAACCGCTACAAGCACGCCATCGCCGACTACTTCGACACCGCCTTCGAGCTCGAACACAAACTCGAGCGCGCCGGCAAGCGTGACCTGCTGGCGGCGGTACGCGGCGTACTGCCCGCGCACGTGCGCTGCGTGTTCGTCACCCAGGCCGAGGCGCTCGGCCTCGGTCATGCCGTGCTGTGCGCCAAACCGGTGATCGGCGACGAGCCGTTCGGCGTGATCCTGCCGGACGATCTGATCTGGAACCGCGGCAAGGGCGCGCTGCGCCAGATGGCGGAATTCGCGGCGGCGGAGAATGCCGCGGCGATCGCGGTCGAGGAGGTGCCGCGCAGCGACACCCACAAGTACGGCATCGTCGACGCGGCCGCGATCGATCAACGCGCCGGCGTGATCCGCCACGTCGTCGAGAAGCCGAAGCCGGAGGAGGCGCCGTCGAATCTGGCGATCGTCGGCCGCTACGTGCTGCCGGGGCGCATCTTCGGCCTGCTCGAACAAACCCGGCCCGGCGCCGGCGGCGAAATCCAGCTCACCGACGGCATCGCCGCGCTGCTGGCCGAGCAAAAGGTATACGCCTACCGCTTCGAAGGCACGCGTTTCGATTGCGGCAGCAAACCGGGTCTGGTCAAGGCGACGTTGCATTTCGCGCTGCAGGATCCGGCGCTGGCGCAGGTGGTGCGCGAAGTTGTCGCGGGGGAGGGCTGAGGGCCGAGGGCTGAGGGCTGTAAAGCTTTTTCCACTCCCCACTCTCTACTACCCACTCCCGCTTTCCTCAGCCCCCAGCCAAAACCATGGACCTCAGCTACATCCTCAACCACCTCGGCGAGGAGCGCGAGACCTATCGCGGCGCGGTGTCGCCGCCGATCTTCCAGTCCTCGATCTTCGCCTTCCCGACGGTGGCCGCGTTCCGCGCGGCGTTCCGCGACGAGTTGCGCCACACGACCTACACGCGCGGCAACAATCCGACGGTCGAGATCCTGCGGCGCAAGATCGCGGCGCTCGAAGGCGCCGAGGATTGCCTGATGTTCGGCAGCGGCGCCGCGGCGATCGCGGCGGGCGTGCTGGCGAGCGTGGGCGCCGGCGATCACGTGGTTTGCGTGCACAAGCCGTATTCGTGGACGCGCACGCTGCTGCGCGATCTGCTCGCGCGCTTCGGCGTCACGCACACCTTCGTCGACGGCACCGAGGTCGCCAACTTCGAGCACGCGCTGACGCCGGCGACGAGGCTGATCGTGCTGGAAAGCCCGAACTCGATGACCTTCGAGATGCAGGATCTGGCGGCGGTGGCGCGGCTCGCACGCGCCCGCGGCATCCGCACGCTGTGCGACAACAGCTATGCCAGTCCGCTCAACCAGTCGCCGCTCGCGCTCGGCATCGACCTGGTGGCGCATTCGGCGACGAAGTACCTGAACGGCCACAGCGACGTCGTCGCCGGCGCGCTGTGCGGGAGCGCGGCGATCATCCGCGAGGTGTTCCGCGGTCCGTACATGACCTGCGGCGCGATCCTGTCGCCGCACGACGCCTGGCTGATGATCCGCGGTCTGCGCACGCTGCCGCTGCGCATGCAGCGCATCGCCGCGAGCACCGAACGCGTGCTGGCGTTTCTGCAGGGCCACCCGCGGGTGGCAAGAGTGTACTACCCGCAGGCGGCGGCGAATCCGCAGTTCGCGCTGGCGCAGGCGCAGTTGCGCGGCGCGAGCGGCCTGTTGACACTGGAACTGCGCGCCGACGACATCGCCGCGGTGGAACGGTTCTGCGATGCGTTGACACGCTTCCTGATGACGGTGTCCTGGGGTGGCTACGAATCGCTCGCGTTCCCGGTGGCCGCGGTGCATCCGGCCGAGGCGCCGCTGCGTCCGCCCGGCGCGCTGCCGCTCACTCTGGTGCGCCTGTCGATCGGACTGGAGGAGCCCGAGGTGCTGATCGCCGATCTCGACCGCGCGTTCGCGGCGATGTAAGCGTTGCGTCAGGCCCCGTCAGCGCGCGCGCCGACGGTTGCCCGCGATTCTCCATGACGCGCGAGTGTACTGGCTACCGTCGCCGGCACCGATGCCGTAGAGTGTCGAGGAGAAGGTAACACCGCGCGCGGTTGTCCGTTTTCCTCCCGCCGCCGCGTTTCCGCTTCAGACTTCCGGCGCCGTCGCCGTGCGCTGGCGCCGGATCGCCGCATGGGGAAATCCGATGGACTTGCTGAAATTTCTGCTGCGTCTGCCGCTGCTCCTGCTGCGCGCGCTCGGTTGGCTGCTGTCGCAGATCGTGGGTACGGTATCGTGGCGCGCGCCGGCCTGGCTGCGCACGCTCGGCCGCGGGTTGGCGCGACTGGGTCGCGCGATCCGCGCCCGACCCGGTCGGGCGGCGGCGGTGCTGACGGTCGCCGCCGCGCTGATCGGCGGCGGCGCGTTCGCGCTGCGCTGGTACCGCAATCTGCCGCGACCGGTGCAGGAACCGCCGGCGAGTGTCGTGGTCCACGCGCCGGAACTCACCGAGTACGCGGCGACGCCGATCGTCGTGCATCCGCTGACGATCGAGTTCGGCCGTTCGGTCGCGCCGCTCGCGTTGGTCGGCAAGCCGGCCACCACCGGCATCGAACTCAAGCCCGAGTTGCCCGGCAAATGGACCTGGACGACCGATCGCCAGCTCAGCTTCCAGCCGAAGGACGACTGGCCGGTCGGCCAGGAGTTCGAGCTTCGTTTCGATCGCAAGCTGGCCTTCGCCGAGCATGCGAAGGTGGAAAAGGACACCGTGCGCTTCGCCAGCGCCGGATTCGCCGCGAACGTCACGCAGAGCGAGTTCTACCAGGACCCCGCGGATGCCACCGCGAAGAAGGCGGTGATCCATCTCGCCTTCAGCCATCCGGTCGACGGCGCGAGCCTGGAGCAGCGCGTGGCGATGCAACTGCAGGGTGCCGGCAAGGAGTCCGGGACGAGGAAATTCGTCGTCAGCTACGACGAGCGCAAGCTGCACGCCTTCGTCCACTCCGAGCCGCTGGCGATTCCGCGCGACGACGCCCGTCTCGCGGTGCGCATCGGCGCCGGCGTGCACGCCGCGCGCGGCGGTCCCGGCACGCCGCAGCCGCTCGAGACCACGGTCACCGTGCCCGGCCTGTACAGCCTGCAGGTCAACGAGGTGTCGGCGACGCTGGTGGACAACGCCCGGTTCGAGCCGGAGCAGGTGCTGGTGGTGGCGACGTCGCAGGCGGTGAGCGAAGCCGATGCCGCCCGCGCGGTGCACGTCTGGCTGCTGCCGGAGTTCAATCCGAAGACGCCGGTCGAGGAGCGCAACGGCCCGTATCCCTGGAGTACGGGCGAAGTCGGCGAGGACCTGCTGCGCCAGGCGCAGAAGCTCACCCTCGACGCGGTGCCGACCGAGCGCGAGTTTGCCGAACTGCACAGTTTCAAGTTCCGCGCCGATCCGAACCGGTATCTTTTTATAAAAGTGGACAAGGGCCTGCGTTCGTTCGGCGGCTACGTGCTCGGCCGATCCGCCGCCGAGGTGGTGCCGGTGCCGGACTATCCGCGCATGCTCAAGTTCATGGCCGACGGCGCGCTGCTGTCGCTGAACGGCGAGCGGCGCGTGTCGGTGGTCGCGCGCAACGTGCCGGGCATGGAACTCGAGATCGCGCGCGTGCTGCCGGATCAATTGCAGCATCTGGTCGGCTTCAACCGCGGCAGCTACGCCCGGCCGCAGCTCTACGCGCTGCATCCCGACCAGATCACCGAGCGCTTCGTGCAGAAAGTGCCGTTCGCTGCAGGCGATCCGGGCAAGGCGCACTTCGAGGGCGTCGATCTCGGTCCGTACCTCGGCAAGGGCGAAAGCGGCAAGCGCGGCATCTTCCTGCTCAAGCTCGCCAAGCTGCAACCCGAACCGAAGGAACGCGCCGCCGCCGATGTGGAGGCGGCGCCGGACGATCAGGCCGAGCCGTCGGAAGGCGAGGAGGGCATGGACAACGCGGAGGGCGAGGCCGCGACCGGCGACGAATCGCAGGTCGGCGATTCGCGTCTGATCGTCGTCACCGATCTCGGCGTGATCGCGAAGAAGGCGCTGGACGGCAGCCAGGACGTGTTCGTGCAGTCGATCCGCAGCGGCGCGCCGGTCGCCGACGCCGTGGTCGACGTGGTCGGACGCAACGGCCAGACGCTGCTTTCGCAGAAGACCGCGGCCGACGGCCGGGTGCATTTCGACACGCTCGCCGGCTTCACCCGCGAGAAGCAGCCGGCGATGTACGTCGTGCGCAAGGGCGAGGACGAATCGTTCCTGCCGATCGGC
This sequence comes from Rhodanobacteraceae bacterium, assembly GCA_021325475.1. Classification (GTDB taxonomy): domain Bacteria; phylum Pseudomonadota; class Gammaproteobacteria; order Xanthomonadales; family Rhodanobacteraceae; genus Rudaea. The sequence continues at coordinate 12,294 of JAJPHA010000034.1, forward strand.
GAACACGACCGCCAGCTCGATTTCTCGCGGTTCGACATCGGCGGCGAACGCAACGCGCGCGACGCCGGCAAGCTCGGCGCCTATCTGTTCAGCGATCGCGGCCTCTATCGTCCGGGCGACACCTTCCACGTCGGCCTGATCGTGCGCGCCGCCGATTGGGCGAGGCCGCTCGCCGGGATTCCGTTGCAGGCCGAGATCGTCGACGCGCGCGGCATGCCGGTGGAGAAGCGCACGCTGCGCCTGTCCGACAGCGGCTTCGAGGAGCTCTCGTACACGACCCAGGAGAGCGCGCCGACCGGCGGCTGGAGCGTGAACCTGTACATCATCAAGGACGGCAAGCCGGACGCGCAGATCGGCTCGGTCGGCGTGCAGGTCAAGGAATTCCTGCCGGATCGCATGAAGGCCGAGGCGCGGCTGTCGCGCAACGTCGCCGAGGGCTGGATCCAGCCCGACGGCTTGAAGGCGCTGTTCACGCTGCAGAACCTGTTCGGCACGCCGGCGCAGAACCGCCGGGTCGAGGCCACGCTCAGCCTCACGCCGTATTTTCCCGTTTTCCACAATTATACCGAGTATCGCTTCTTCGACCCGCAGCACGCCAGGGAAGGCTACGCCGAACCGCTCGGCGAGCGGCAGACCGACGAGCGCGGCGAGGCGGAATTTCCGCTCGATCTGTCGAAGTACGGCACCGCCTCGTATCAACTGCGCTTCCTCGCCAAGGGCTACGAGGCCGAAGGCGGCCGCAACGTCGCCGCCGAGGCGCACGCACTGGTGTCCACGCTCGACTATCTGATCGGCGTCAAGGCCGCCGACAACCTCGAGTTCGTGCCACGCGACGCGAAACGCACGGTGAACCTGATCGCGATCGGCCCGGACACGCGGAAGATCGCGGTCGACGGGCTCAAGGCGGCGATCGTCGAGCGGCGCTTCGTGTCGATCCTGACCAAGCAGGATTCGGGTGTATACAAATACGAATCGAAGGCGAAGGAAATCCCGGTCAGCGACACGCCGCTTGCGATCGCCGCCGGCGGCACCGATTTCGCGCTGCCGACGGCGACGCCGGGCACGTTCGCGCTGGTCGTGCGCAACGCCCGCGGCGACGAGCTCAATCGGGTCGAATACACCGTGGCCGGCGAGGCGAACGTGTCGCGCTCGCTCGAGCGCAACGCCGAACTGCAACTCGCCCTGTCCAAGCACGATTTCGCGCCGGGCGAGGACATCGAGGTGGCGATCCGCGCGCCGTATGCGGGTTCCGGCCTGATCACGATCGAGCGCGACCGGGTCTACGCGCACGCCTGGTTCCACAGCGCGACGACCGGATCGGTGCAGAAGATCAAGGTGCCGGCCGATTTCGAGGGCAACGGCTACGTCAACGTACAGTTCGTGCGCGATCCGGCGTCGGACGAGATCTTCATGAGTCCGTTGAGCTACGGCGTGGTGCCGTTCTCGGTCAATCGCGACGCGCGGCGCGACGCGGTGAGCGTGGCGGCGCCGGCGCTGGTCAAGCCGGGCGAGGCGTTGACGATGAAGGTGACGACGGCGCAGCCCGCGCGTGTGGTCGTGTTCGCGGTGGACGAGGGCATCCTGCAGGTCGCGCGCTACAAGCTCGGCGATCCGCTGGATTTCTTCTTCCGCAAGCGCATGCTCGAAGTGCGCACCAGCCAGATTCTCGATCTCATCCTGCCGGAATTCAGCAAGCTCACCGGCATGGCGGCGCCGGGCGGCGACGCCGACGAGCTGCTCGCGCGGCACCTCAATCCGTTCAAGAAGAAGCATCAGGCGCCGGTGGCGTACTGGTCGGGCATCGTCGAGGTCAAGGGCGAGCGCGAGCTGCGCTACGACGTGCCGGACGACTTCAACGGCAGGCTGCGCATCATGGCGGTGGCGGTGCGCGCCGAGAAAGTGGGCATTTTCCAGAATTCCACAACGGTACGCGGCGACTTCGTGCTGTCGCCCAACGTGCCGTCGATGGTCGCGCCGGGCGACGAATTCGAGGTGAGCGTGGGCGTGGCGAACAATCTTGGCGACCTCGGCGGCAGGGAGATTCCGGTCAAGGTGACGCTCGAGCCCGATGCCGCGTTCGAACTCGTCGACGCGGCCGCGCCGGAGCTGAAACTCGGCGCGCTGCGCGAAGGCGTGGCCGTGTTCCGGCTGCGGGCGAAACCGCGACTCGGCCCCGGCAGGCTGGTCTTCCGGGCGACGTATGCCGACAAGACCGCGAAGCTCGCAAGCGAGGTTTCGGTGCGCCCGGCGGCGGCCTACAGCGACGAGCTCACGGTCGGCGATCTCGATCGCGGCACCGCCGAGATCACGCCGTTGCGCGATCTCCACGACCGCTTCGCCAAGCGCAACCTCGCCGCCGCGTACACGCCGTTGGTGCTGGCGCAGGGTCTGTCGGCCTACCTCGGCGATTTCCCGCATCGCTGCACCGAACAGCTCGTGAGCCAGGGCATTCCGGCGCTGGTGCTCGGCCAGCATCCGGAATTCGGCAAGGTGGTTGCCGACACCGGGCAGAAGGCGAACGACGGCTTGCAGAGCCTGTACGCAGTGATGCACACGCGCCAGAACGGCGAGGGCGGCTTCGGCCTGTGGACCTCCACGCCGGTGGCCGAGCGGTACGTGTCGGTGCATGCGATGCATTTCCTGGTCGAGGCCAGGGAGCGCGGCCAGAAGCTGCCGGGCGACATGCTCGAGGCCGGCAACCGCTACCTGCGGCAGCTCGCCGCCGACGAAAGCGACGGCTCGCTCGACGGCCTGCGCGAGCGTGCCTATGCGGTGTACCTGCTGACCCGCCAGGGCAACGTCACTACCAACGATCTCGCCGCCGTGCAGAAGCGGCTCGAGGAACGCTACCCGAAGCTGTGGCGGGACGATCTGGTTGCCGCCTTCGTTGCGGCTTCGTACCAGTTGCTGAAACAGGACAAGGACGCCGACCGGTTGATCGCCGGGCCGCAACAGGTGCTGGTGCGCGCGCAGATCGAGAACGCCTATCGCTTCCAGCGTTATTACGATCCGCTGGTGCGCGACGCGATGACGCTGTACCTGATCGCCAAGCACTTTCCGGCGCGGGCCAGGACTCTGCCGCCGGTCGCGCTCGCCAACATCCTGCGGCCGCTGCAGAAGGGCTGGTACAACACGCTGTCGTCCGGCCTGACGATCCTCGCGCTCGACGCCTACGGTGCGCAGGCGGTGGGCGAGGGCAAGCTCGCGCTGTACGAGCTGCACAGGAATGCCGAGCCGAAGGCGATCGGCGTGCCGAGCGGCAGCCTGCTGCGCGGCGAGTTCGGCGGCGACGCGAGCGGTCTGCGCGTGCAGAACGACGCGGATCTGCACGCCTGGTATGCGGTCACGCAAGCCGGCTTCGATCGCACGCCGCCGACCGCCGAACTCAAGCAGGGTCTCGAGATCGTGCGCGAGTACACCGATACCGACGGCCACGCCGTCGGCACCGTCCGGCTCGGTCAGGAGCTCGACGTGCACCTGAAGATCCGTGCCACCGAGGCCGACAGCATCGGCAACGTCGCCATCGTCGATCTGCTGCCCGGCGGCTTCGAACCGGTGCTGCAACCGCCGAAACTGCCCGCCGACGGCGGCGAGACGACGAGTCCCGACCAGGCGCCGGCCGTGCCGCAGTGGCAGCCGCCGATCGGCACCGCGGGATCGACCTGGGCGCCGGAATACGCCGACGTGCGCGACGATCGCGTGGTGATCTACGGCACGGCGCTGCGCGACGTGCGACAGTTCGTCTATCGCATTCGCGCGACGAATGCCGGCAGCTTCGTCGTGCCGCCGGCCTACGCCGAATCGATGTACGACCGCACCGTGCGGGCGCGTGCGCTGGGTGGGCGGATCGAGGTGACGCGGAAGTAGCTGGAGACGCACGTGAGTGTCGGCGCGACGATGCAGCGTTTCCTGCGACGTTGGCAGAACCCGCTGATGGCGCTGCTGCTGATCGCGCTCGTGCTCGTCGGCGTGCGCCTGTGGCCGCATCCGCCGCTGGCGCGATACGCGCCGTCCTCGACCGCGGTCTACGACGAGCGCGGCCGGCTGTTGCGACTGACCTTGGCGAGCGACGAGCGCTATCGGCTGTGGGTACCGCTCGCCGAGATGCCGCCGGCGCTCATCGACGGCGTGCTGCTGCACGAGGACGCCTGGTTCCGCTGGCACCCGGGATTCAATCCGGCGAGTCTCGCGCGCGGCGCCTTCGTCACCTATGTGCGCGGCGGCCAGCGCCAGGGCGGATCGACCGTCACCATGCAGCTCGCGCGTCTGCTCTGGCATCTCGACACGCGCACGCCGCTCGGCAAGATGCGGCAAGTGCTGCGTTCCATGCAATTGGAATTGTGCTACTCGAAGGACGCGATCCTCGAGGCGTATCTCAATCTCGCGCCCTACGGACGCAACATCGAGGGCGTGGGCGCGGCCAGTCGGATCTATTTCGACAAGCCGGTCGGCGCGCTCAGCCTGCCGGAAGCACTGACCCTGGCGGTGATTCCGCAGGACCCGAGCCGGCGCGTGCGCGACGATGGCGAAGGCGCCGACGCAGCGGCCGCGGACGTGACCGGCGCGCGTCTGCTCGCCGCGCGTGCGCGCCTGTACCGCCGCTGGCTCGTCCGCCATCCGCAGGATCTCGCGGTGCAGTCGCTGATGCGGCTGCCGCTCAAGCTGCGCGCGCCGGAGCATCTGCCGTTCGCCGCGCCGCATTTCGTCGAGGAAGTGCTGGCCGAGCAACGGCTGCGCGGCGCGCCGCCGACGCCGACGCTGCGCACCACGCTCGATCTCGACCTGCAGCAGCTGGTCGAACGCCAGGTCGAGGATCACCTCGCGCATCTCGCCGACCGCGGCGTGCGCAACGCCGTGGCGGTGCTGGTCGATGCGCGCGATCTCGGCATCAAGGCGCTGGTCGGCTCGGCCGACTACCGCAACGCCGGGATCGCCGGGCAGGTGAACGGCGCGCGCGCCAAGCGTTCGCCGGGATCGAGCCTGAAGCCGTTCGTCTACGCGCTCGGCTTCGATCAGGGCGTGCTGCACCCGCAGACCGTGCTGCGCGACGTGCCGAGCGCGTTCGGGCCGTTCGCGCCGGAGAACTTCGACGGCCGTTTTCTCGGCCCGGTCACCGCCACCGAGGCGCTGATCCGCAGCCGCAACATTCCGGCGGTATACGTTGCATCAAAGTTGCAAAATCCCGATTTTTACCAATTTCTCAAGGCCGCCGGCATCAGCCGCATGGCGCCCGCGGAGCATTACGGTCTCGCCCTGGTGCTCGGCGGCGGCGAAGTGACGCCGGAGGAACTGGCAACGCTCTATGCGCTGCTCGCCAACCGCGGCACGCTCGCGCCGCTGCGGCGTCTGGCCGCCGAGCCGCGCGCCGCCGGCGTGCGCCTGCTGAGCGAGGAGGCGAGCTTCATGGTGCTCGACATGCTGCGCCAGAATCCGCGGCCGGACGATACCGCGATCGCGCAGCCCGGCCGCCTGCCGGTGTACTGGAAGACGGGCACGTCGTGGGGTTTCCGCGATGCCTGGACCGCCGGCATCGTCGGACCCTACGTGCTGGTGGTCTGGATCGGCAACTTCGACGGCGCGGGCAATCCGGCCTTCGTCGGCGTGGAGGCGGCGGCGCCGCTGTTTTTCCACATCGCCGACGCCCTGCGCGCGCGCGATCCGCGGCTCGCCGAACCGCCGCGCGCGCCACCGCGAAACCTCAAGCGCGTCGAGATCTGCCTGGCGAGCGGCGATCTGCCGAACGCCTGGTGCCCGCGGCGCGGCACGACCTGGTTCATTCCCGGCAAGTCGCCGATCAAGGTCAGCACCGTGCACCGGCCGATCGTGATCGACAACGCGAGTGGCAAACCGGCGTGTCCGCCCTATGATCCGGCCGCGACGCACATCGAGGTGTTCGAGTACTGGCCATCCGATCTCGCCCGGGTGTTCCGGCAGGCCGGCATTCCGCGTCGCGCACCGCCGGATTTGCCGGATTGCGGCATGGGCGCCGATGCCGGGCAGGCGCCGCAGATCGTCTCGCCGCTGCGCGGCGAAACCTATACGCGCCGACTGCGCAGCGCGGGCGCCGAACGCATCGCGTTCAACGCCACGGTCGACGCCGGCGTGCGCAATGTCTACTGGTTCGTCGACGACGGTTTCGTCGGCGCCGGCGCGGCCGGCGAACCGCTGCTGTGGCAGCCGACCGCGCCGGGCACGTACACGGTGCGTGCGGTGGACGATCGCGGTCGCGCCGATGCGCGCGTCTTGCGCATCGCGCTGGTCGAATAGCCGCGTGCCGCGGCCGGCGGCACCGGCTATGCTTGCGCCACGGAGGTGACGCATGCGGCGACGTCTTGGATTGGTACTCGCGGTTCTGCTCGTCGGTTGTCAGGCGCCGGCGCCGCGGCCGGCGGTCGCGCCGGACGGTGACGATGCGCTGCGCCGCTTGAATGCGGCGCTGCCCGGCGACTACGACAACCACGAACAGGTGCTGCAGGCCGCGCGCGGCGCGGGCGGCGGCAAGGCGGTCGCCGTGCCGCATCTGCGCGAAACCTGGCGGTTGCTGTCGAGCAGCCGCGATTCCAGCCTGTGGCTGTGGCGGCTGCGCGAGCTCGATCGAGCGGACGCGCCCGAAGCCGTCTGGCTGTATCTGGTCTCGCCCGCGGCGGGCGGCGGCGGTCTCGTGCTGACGCCGTATCGTCCGGTCGATGCGGCGGCGGCGAACGCGGCGATGGAAGCGCCGCGTTTCACGTTCGTGCCGGCGCAATGGGCGGAACTCGCGCCGTGCGCGCAGCGCGGCGAGTGGAAAAATACACAATTCAGCAGCGCCGCGAATCGCGACGCGTGCGCGGCGCTCGTGCCGGGGCTCGGCGCGGCGGCGGCGTTGCTGCCGTTGCGCCTGACCCTGGACGGCGAGCGGCTGGAGACGGCGACCTTCACCGACCTGGCGCGCGGCGCCGACGCCGGCGTCGGCGCGCGGCGCGTGCGCTGGTTCGACGGCTGGTCGGCGATCAACGGCGGCGGCCCGCAGGCGCGCGCGTCCAACCAGGACTGGCACATGCGCGAGGACCTGCGCCTCGGCAGCGAAGGCGGCCGCGTGCCGATCCGTTGGCGCGACGGCGCGCCGAGCGGCTATTCGCTGGAACTCGAACGCCGCAGCTACGCGGAACGCAAGCTCAGCGTGCTCCAGCTCAACGTGGTCGAGGACGCGAGCGGACAGGTGGTCGATTACGTCTGGGCCAGCCCGCAGGCGACCGCCATCGGCCTCAATCTCGGCTGGTTGCAGGTCGGCTTGACCGAGACCGCCACACCCTGACGTCGCGTCACTTCTCGGCGACGACGAGGAAACCCGCGATCGGCTTGCCGTCGCGGTCGAGCCGCAGATCCAGCGGCTCGATCGTGCAGGTGCGGAAGCCGGCGTCGCGGCACAGTGCTTCGACCGCGTGCGGGGCGTGTGCGTAACGCTTGGTATGGCGCAGCACGAGCGGGCCTTCCGAAGTGTGCCGCAAATCGCCGGCCGGCGCGAGGTTTGGAAACGATCGGAGTGGCTTGGCACGACGTCCAACGCACGATGCACCGGACGTCGTCGAGTTTCCGGCTGAAACGCCAACGCCCGCCGCCTGCGCGGCGGGCGTCGGGAACGGGGCGTGGTCGTGGTTACTCGAAGCCGTTGTGGAAGATCACCCCGCAGGCGTTGCCGGCCGCCACGGTGTAGGAGCCGAGATAGGCGAGGCTGTTCGGCATCGCGTCGTACAGCGCCGTGGCGCCCGTGCCGAGACCGATGACGTCGGTGGTCTGCGAGGTGCCGGCGACGAAGCCGGCGATGGTGTCGCCGGCGGCGAGGCCGAGGTCGCTCGCCTTGACCACGATCACCACCTTGTCGTAGGGCGCCGCGTAGCTGCTCGCCGGATCGGCGGGCTTGGTGGAGCCCGCGGTGACGAAACGCCCATCGACCACACCGCTGTTGCTCGGTGCGGGCGTGTACGACTCGAACACCGGCGCGGTGCCGTTCCAGACCATGTGCACGGCGCGGTAGTGGAACGTCGTCGCCGGCGCCGGATCGGCAATCTTCATGGCGACGTACCACGCCGAACCCGGCGGCTGCGGCGCTTGGCCGGAATCGGTGTCGAGGGTGAACACGAGTTTGCCATCGTCGCCGGAAACCGCCGGCTGCGCCAGATGCAGCGCGTGCAGGTCCGTGCCCGCGGGTGCCGGCGTGCCGGAGACGAGGATGCTCGCATCGCCGGCGGGATCGGTGAGCAGGGTCAGCCCCGGCGCGCGGCAGGCGCTTTCCGGCGGTGGCGGCAGGACGAGTTGCGGATGCACTTCGTTGCTGGCGGCACCACGGCCATCGGCGTTGAAGGCGCGGACGACGTAGTAGTAATCCTTCACCTTGGGATCGGCCTTGGTGTCGTCGTACCCCGTCGCCGGGCCCTTGGCCTGGCCGATCAGGGTTTCGCCGCCGGAGCGCGTGCCGCGGTAGATCAGGAATCGGCGGATGTCGGCGCCGCCGTTGTCCGGCAGCTTCCAACTGAGGTGCGTGCCGGCGGGATCGCGCGTCGCGGCGAGGCAAGCGCGCGCCGGCGGCTGCGGCTCGACCGGATCGAATTGCGCGAGCAGCGGCTTGCCGCCGATCTGGCGCGCCACGCGCATCCAGGCGGTGAAATCGTTCGGCGCGGTGCCGGCGATGCAGCCGGGGCTGACGCAACCGTCGCTGTAGCCGTACAGCACGCGGCCCCTGGCGTCGATGGTGATCTCGTTGAAGTCGAGCAGATTGCGATCCTGTTCGCTGCCGCCCTGCTGCCAGATGCCGGTGTGGCTCTGCACCGGGCCGTTCGGCGTCGCGTTCACCGTGGTCCAGGTCTGGCCGCCGTCGTAGGTGGTGGCGATGAACACGTACCACACGCCGGGGAAGCTCAGCGCCTGGTAGTCGCCGGGAACGTTGGTGCCGAGGAAGCCGCAGGCGGCGCGACCGGAGCTGCCGCCGACCGCTTCGACCTCGGCGGCGTTGACGATGCCGTGCGAAGCGCCGACGTCGACGTCGCGGATCCAGGTCTTGCCGCCGTCCTTGCTGATCGCGACGTGCACGTGGCCTTCCGGTGGCCGACCCGGCGGCACCGGCTCGTTGTTGACGTAGCAGTAGTAGGCCGTGCTGTCGGCATCGAGGGCGATGGAAGGATCCGCGCCGTTGGCTTGCGAGACGCTGCCGGGCACGGCGAACTCGCTCCACGTGGTACCGGCATCGGTGCTGAGGGTGCCGCCCTGGCGGCCATTGCACTGACTGACCGGCAGCCACGCGGTACCGTCCGCCGCGATGTGCACGTGGCCGTGCAGACCGTGGCAGCCCTCGGGACCCTGGCCGGTGTAGGCCGGCACGCCGGGGCCCCAGGTCATGCCGAGGTCGAGGCTGCGCTGGCACATCGCCGGGCCGACGATGTCCTGCGAGCAGTACAGCGTGTTTTCGCCATGATTGAGCGGCGTCGACAGGAGCGCGAGCGAAGCCGGGAACGGCCCGGTGCCGATGGTTTCGTGATCCGCGCCGCCGTCCGGCGGGCCGACGCCGATCGGCGTCCACGAATCGCCGTCGTTGTCGCTGTAGGCGTAGGCCGCATTCGCGCCGGCAGTCGAATTCGAGGCGAAGGTGCGGCCGGTTTTCTGGTCGGTCCACAGGATCGGATCGAGGCCGGTGTTGGTGACCAGCGAGGACTTGTCCTCCCACAGCGCATCGCAGCTTTCCGGATTGGTCGGATCCAGCACCTCGGCCGGCGTCAGCCGCCAGATCGGCCCGAAGTTCATGGTCATGATGCGGCCGGTGGCCGGATTGAAGCCGATGTTGAATTCGCCGCTGGAGGCCTCCGCGCTGGTGCCATGCGGCGCGTAGAAATTCTGGTAGCGCGGCGCGCCGGGCACGGTCGGGTCCGGGCCGCCAAAGGAACCGCCGCCGCTGCCGCCGCCAGGCGCGCCCGGCAGGAGTTCGATCGTCACCTGCACGGTTTCGCCGGTCGGCGTGTAGGGCACGACCTTGACGGTGTATACATTGCTGCCGTCGACCAGACCGCCGAAGCTCGCCACTTCGGGATCGTTCGAGCTCGCCGATTGGGCGTAGGCCTGTTGCGAGCCGTCGGTGTTGGTGACCGTGCCCTGATAGATGTAGAGATCGTAGTCGGACTTGCCGGTGCCGGAATCGATCCACGAAAGCGTCACTTTCACCGCCGCGTTCGGGTGCGCCGCGGTGTAGCCGCTCGGCAAGGCGACGGTGAGGGCAAAGTCATCGCACGGTTGCGTCGGATTGTTGCACTGCGGCCCGACGTCGACCTCCGGCACCGGCGTCGGATTGGGCGTGTTGAACGGCCCGGCGCTGTAGGTGAGCGGACCGGAGCCGTCGGTCAACGTGCCGGAGGATGGTGTCGCCGCCATTGCGGTGAGCGGCAGGGCGATGACGCACCAAGCCGACACCCGGACGAGAAAATGCGAGCTGAGCACGGGCAAACTCCCTACGTTACGTCACTGCCGGACTCCGCCTGCGTAACGATGTCGTTGTGATCTTGCGCCGCACTCCCGCCGGCGCGCGTTGGATCCGTGCGCACCGTACGGGCGCGCGCTGCGCGCGTCGAGAAGGAATAGTCCTCAGGCGGATTGGGGGAAATCACTCACTCGATGGCTCCGGCTGTGGCCGGAGCACGAATTGCCCCGTGGTCGCATCGTGCGGGTGAGGGCCGGCGGCGGCGATGCCGCCCACCGCAACATCATCGGCGGGGACGTCGTCATGCAGGGCAACCCCAGCATGGGCGGGCACACGCAGAACGATGTGCACGACAACAGCATTGCCGCCAACGCGATTGCGGCGACGACACCTCGGAATACTCCGCCTGCCAGAGCTACGTGAACGACACCATCTTCGCCAACGGCTTCGAATCGCCACCGCCGTGATCCGCGCCGGCGGCGAACTGCAGACGCGCCAGTTCGGCGTAGAGGCCGCCCTGGCGCAGCAGTTCGGCGTGCGTGCCCTGGGCGACGATGCGACCCTGGTCCATGACGACGATGCGGTCGGCCTTCTGCACGGTGGCCAGGCGATGGGCGATGACGAGCGTGGTGCGGCCGCGCATCAGCCGTTCCAGCGCGTGCTGGATCGCGGCCTCGGATTGGGCGTCGAGATTGCTCGTCGCCTCGTCGAGCAGCAGGATCGGCGCATCCTTGAGCAGCGCGCGGGCGATGGCGATGCGCTGCTGCTGGCCGCCGGAGAGGCGCACGCCGCGCTCGCCGAGATCGGTCGCGTAGCCCTGCGGCAGCGCGGCGATGAATTCGTGCGCCTCGGCCGCCTGCGCCGCGGCGACGACGGCGGCGTCGTCGGCATCCGGTTTGCCGAAGCGGATGTTCTCGGCGGCGCTGGCGCCGAAGATCACAGTGTCCTGCGGCACCAGGGCGATGGCGCCGCGCAGTTCCGGCAGGGCCACGCGGCGCAGATCGATGCCGTCGATGCGGATCGCGCCGCGTTGCGGATCGTGGAACCGCAGCAACAAGTGGAAAACGGTACTTTTTCCGGCGCCCGACGGACCGACCAGGGCGACGGTCTCGCCCGGCGCGACGCGCAGGCTGAAATCGCGCAGCGCCGGCGCCTCGGGCCGCGTCGGGTAGCGGAACTCGACCGCATCGAAACCGATCTCGCCGCGCAACGGCCGCGGCAGGGCCACCGGCTCGGTCGGCGAGGCGATGGCCGGCCGCGTGGCGAGCAACTCGTCGATGCGCTCGAGCGCGCCGCCGGCGCGCGCGATCTCGCTCCACACCTCGGTGAGCCCGCCGACGGAACCGGCGGAAATCACCGCGTACAGCACGAACTGGCTGAGCACGCCCGCGCCCATGTCGCCCACCATCACCGCGCGCGCCCCGGCCCACAGCACCAGCGTGATCGCGCCGAAGATCAGCAGGATCACCAGCGCGGTGAGCCCCGCGCGCTGGCCGATGCGGCGGCGTGCGGCGGTGAGCGCGCGCGTGATGGCGCCGTCGTAGCGTGCCACCTCGACCGGCTCGCGCGCGTAGGCCTGCACGGTATACATCGCGTTCAGGGTTTCGTTGGCGATCGCGGCGGCGTCGGCGATGCGGTCCTGGGTGGCGCGGGCGAGCTTCTGTTGGCGACGTCCGGCGAGCGCGATCGGCAGGACCACGAGCGGGATCACCAGCGCCGCATAGCCGGCCAGGCGCGGACTGGTCGTCACCAGCATGGCCGCGCCGCCCGCGGCGGTGACGATGCTGCGCAATGCCACCGACAGGCTGGAGCCGACCACGGTCTGCACCAGTTCGGTGTCGCTGGACAGGCGCGAGATCAACTCGCCGACGCGGGTGCGCTCGAAGAACGCCTGATCGAGCGTGGTGAGATGGGTGTACAGCGCGCGGCGCAGATCGGCGACCACGCGCTCGCCGAGCAGGCTGACGCAGAAATACCGCGCCGCGGTGGCGAGGGCGAGCACGACCGCGACGACGAACAGGCCGACAAAGCTGCGATTGACCGTGGCCGGATCGGCGTGGGCGAAGCCGCGGTCGATCATCACGCGCACGGCGAGCGGCAGCGACAACGTGGCGAGCGAGGACAGCGCGAGAAAGCCGAGCCAGCCGAGAAACAGGTGCCGGTAGCGGCGAAAATACGGCCACAGCCGGCGCAGCGCGGACAGTCGTGAGGGGGAGGCGACGATGGTCATGCGGGCGGACGTTGCCACGGAGTCGGTCGGCGAGGGAGCGGCCGGACGCGCGCGGCCGGCTCGCGCGCCGTCCGAAGATTCTATGGCAGTCGCCGGATCGTTGCGCGGCCGCGGCTGAGGTCGGTGAGCAGCACGCGCAACGCGTCCAGATGCTCCGCCGCCAATTCGATCGTCAGCGTCGCCGTGGATGCGGCAAAGGATTCCGCCACGACGCTCGCCGCGTAGCGTGGCAGCCGCGCGCGCAGCAGCGGCAGGGCCGCGGCCGGCAGCGACGCCTCGATGCGGGTGCACTCGATGCAGGCGCGTTTCGGCGCCTGGCGCAGACATTCCGCGGCGCAACCGCCGTAGGCGCGCGCGAGGCCGCCGGCGCCGAGCTTGATCCCGCCGAAGCGGCGCGTCACCACGACCGCGACCCGATCGAGACCCTGCGCGTCGATCGCGGCGAAAATCGGCCGCCCGGCGGTGCCGGCGGGTTCTCCGTCGTCGTGGAAGCGGTAGCGGTCGCCGACGCGCCAGGCCCAGCAATTGTGCGTCGCCGCCGGATCGGCGACGCGGGCGATGAAATCCGCCGCCGCCTGCGGCGAGTCGGCCGGCGCGGCCTGGGCGAGGAACTGGCTCTTGCGGATTTCCTGGGCGTAGCGGTGCGGGCCGGTCAGCGTGTAGCGGACGCCGCTCATGGCAGATCGCGCAGATCCTCGGGCAGCCGATAGTCCGGATATTTGCTGCGGAACAATTCCAGATTCTGCCGCGCTTCCTCGCGCCGGCCTGCACGCAGCAGGCGCTGGATTTCCGCAATCCAGGATTCCGGATAGAGGCGCGAATTGCGCAGCACCGCGGCGGAATAGGCGTGGTCCTGCGCGCGATCCTTCGCCGGTTTCGGCGCCTCGAAGGCGTTTCCGGCTGGGGTGCCGACACGCAGCGCGGGCTCGGCGGGTGCGGCCGCGGCCGGGGCGGGTGCCGACATCGACGCCGGTGCCGCGGCCGACTCGGACACCGCAGCCGCGGACTTCTTCATCTCCGCCTCGCGGTTGGCGGCGACGCGTCCTGCCGCCGCCGGCGCCGGTGCCTTCGCCGCGGCGGCCGTGGCGTCGGTGGCGCCGGGAAACGGAGCCGGCGCGGGCGCTGCGGCATTTTCCACTTTTTGCAATTGTCGACGATCGGTCTCGACCGGTGGCGTGACCGCCGCGGGCGGCGCCGGTCGGGCGGGCGGCGCGGCTTGCGTCGTCGCGGCGGGCGCCTGCGCTTCCTCGCGGCGTGCCGCGTCGCTCGCTCCGCCCGCTGCGGGCACGCCGCGTTGGTTGCCGAGTTGCGGGGCGAGCCGGTAGGCGATGCCGACCGCAAGCGCGACCGTGGCTGCGGCACCCAGCAACGGCAGCCAATGCCGGCGACGCGGCGCCGGGCGCGGTGCGGGCGCGGCGGCCGCCCGGCGCGCCATCGCGAGTACCGCGGCGTCGAGCGCGGCGTCCGGTTCCGGCCGCGGCAGCTTGCGATAGAGCGCGGCCAAGCGCGAGTCGTCTTCGCGCAGGAAGGACTCGAGTTCGCGCTCCAGATTTTCGTCGCCGCTCATTCCGCGAACTTCTCCCGGATCTTGGCCAGCGCGTAGCGCAGGCGCGATTTCACCGTTTCCTGGCCCGCGCCGGTCAGGCGCGCGATGGCCTCCAGTCCCAGGCCGCCCTCGACGCGCAGCAGGAACGCCTCGCGCTGCGCCGGCGGCAGTTCGTCGAGCACGAGTTGCAGACGCCGGCGCTGCTCGAACTCGCTCAAGTACTGTTCCGGCCGTTCCGACTCCGGCGCATCCAGCGTGCGGAACACCGCTTCGGTCTCGTCCGGGTCCGCCTGCGGCCGTGTGCGGCGGAACGTGTCCACGATCAGATTGTGCGCGATCTGCAGCAGCCAGGTGGTGAACTTCGCCTCGACGCGGTAGCGCTCGCGTGCGGCGACCAGCCGGCTCCAGGTCTCCTGGAACAGTTCGTCGGCGCTGGCGCGGTCGCCGACGCTGCGCAGGATGAAGCGATAGAGCATGCCGCGGCTGCGCGCGTACAGCGCCTCGAAGGCGCGGACATCGCCTTGCGCGTAGGCGAGCATCAGTTCCTCGTCCGATGGTTCGGCCCCCATCCGCGCAGGGTACGGGAAAACGGCGCGGACGATAAGGGGCGAAGGCGCCAGCGGTTCCGTCGTTTCGACGGATCGTTCAACGCCGTGGCGCGACGGGCGGGGTTAAGCGCGTGCGTCAGTGCGCGGATTCGCGCAGCAGCTCGACCAGATGGTCCTTCCAGACCGCGGCGAAGGTGTGGGTGCCGTGGCCGTGGGTGGCGTCGCTGATCGGCAGGATCACGGCGCGACCGTGCGGGACGTTGCGGATCTCGCGTTCGAGGATGCCGAGCTCCGGCGGATTGATCTGGTCGTCGGCGGAATTGATCGCGAGCAGCGGCGCGCGGATGGCGCCGAGCTTCGGCCGTGGGTCGTAGTCGCGCGAGGCCTCGATCTGATAGAGCAGGTCGTTGGCGTCGGTTTCCTTGCGCCGCGCGGCGATCCAGTCGGCGAGGAAGCGGTCGGCGCTGTCGCGGTCGGGCGCGAGTTTCTGCCACTGCAGCGGGCTCGAGGACATGATCATCAGCACATCGAGCGCGGCGACCAGCCCGCGCGGTTGCTCGGTGTATTCGCCGTCGTGCCAGTCGGGATCGGTGCGGATCGCGTCGCTGATCATCTTGCGCATCATCCGGTTGCGGCCGGCGATCTGCACCGGCAGCGACGCCAGCGGCAGCAGCGCGTCCATGTAGTCGGGCCAGGTCTCGCCGAACAGCCAGGTGTGCATGCCGCCCATCGAGGTGCCCATCACCAGGCGCAGATGGTCGACGTGCAGCGTGCGCGTCAGCAGCTCGTGATCGGCGCGCACCATGTCGTCGTAGGTGTAGTGCGGGAAGCGCGCGTGCAGGCCGTCGCTCGGCTTGCTCGAACGGCCATGGCCGATGCCGTCCGGCAGCACCAGGAAATACTTCGTCGCATCGAGCGGCTGGCCGGGTCCGAACAGTTCGCCGGCGAAGCGGTCGTTGAGGAACTGGGTGCCCGCGCCGCCGGTGCCGTGCAGGATCAGCACGGCGTTGTCGACGTGTCCCTTTTTATCCTTGTGGATTTTTCCCAATGTGCGGTAATGCAGCCGCAGTTCCGGCAGGGTTTCGCCGCTGGCGAAACGGAACGCGCGGATCGTGTAGTCGCCTTCGACGGGCGTCGGCCACGACGCGGCGCGGGCATCGGCGGCGCCCAGGCAAAGTCCGAACAGCAGCAATGGCAGTGCGAGTCGCATGCTGGAGTCCCCCCTTCGGTCTAGGCGTCGCGCACGATCAGCAGCCGGATCTCGGTCATGTCCTCGATCGCGTAGCGGATGCCTTCGCGGCCGAGGCCGGAATCCTTGACGCCGCCGTAGGGCATGTTGTCGACGCGGAAGCTCGGCACGTCGCCGATCACCACGCCGCCGACCTCGAGCTCGTCCCAGGCGCGCAGGGCGTTGCGCAGATCGTGGGTGAACACGCCGGCCTGCAGGCCGAAGTCGCTGGCGTTGACGATGCGGATGGCGTCGTCGAAATCCCGGTACTTTTGCAAGAGCGCGACCGGACCGAACGCCTCCATGCAGCTCACCTTCTGGCGTGGATCGACGTCCTCGAGCACGGTGGCCTCGAGCATGGTGCCGTTGCGCTTGCCGCCGCACAGCAGCTTCGCGCCGGCGCGCACCGCCTCCTCGATCCAGCCGTGCAGGCGGGCGGCTTCCTTCTCGTCGATCATCGGGCCGATGAAGGTGTTTTCGTCCTTGGGATCGCCGGCCACGAGCTTGCGCACGGCGGCGACGAAGGCGTCGCGGAAGCGTTCGTACAGCGTCTCCTGCACGAGGATGCGCTGCACGCTGATGCAGCTCTGGCCGGATTGGTAGAACGCGCCGAAGATCACGCGCTCGATGACGAAATCGAGCCGATCGGCCTGGTCGGCGTCGATCACGCAGGCGGCGTTGCCGCCGAGTTCGAGCACCACTTTCTTCTTGCCGGCGCGCGCCTTCAAGTCCCAGCCGACCGCCGGCGAGCCGGTGAAGGACAGCAGCTTGAAGCGCTCGTCGGTGGTGAACAGATCGGCGCCGTCGCGGTGCGCGGGCAGGATCGAGAACGCGCCCTTCGGCAGATCGGTCTCGGCCAGCACCTCGCCGATGATCAGCGCGCCGATCGGCGTGCGGCTGGCCGGTTTCAGCACGAACGGACAGCCGACGGCGAGCGCCGGCGCGACCTTGTGCGCGGCAAGATTGAGCGGAAAGTTGAACGGTGAGATGAACGAGCACGGCCCGATCGGCACGCGCTTCCAGAAGCCGCGGTAACCCCTGGCGCGTTGCGAGATTTCCAGATTGATCACCTCGCCGTCGATGCGCAGCGCTTCCTCGGCGGCGACCTTGAATGTGTCGATCAGGCGCGTGACCTCGCCGCGCGCATCCTTGATCGGCTTGCCGGCCTCGATGCACAGCGCCATGGCGAGTTCGTCGAAACGCTCGCGGAAACGCCGGACGCAGTGCTCGAGCACTGCCTGGCGCTGGTACGGCGCCATCCGCCGTAGCGGCGCTTCGGCCGCCACCGCCGCACCGATCGCGGCGTCGATCGCCTTGGCGTCGGCCAGTGCCACGCGCGTGGCGACCTTGCCGGTGTACTTGTCGGTGACCTCGAGCTCCGTATTCGGCTGCCGCGGCTCGTTGGCGAGGTAGTAGGGGTAGGTCGGCTTCAGCACGGCGCGGGCCCTCGCAGGGTGGATGGTCGGCGATTCTACTCGCCTGCGGCGGCGCGTCTTCAGAGCAGGACGCGCTTGGCCCCGGCGTAGTGCTCGCGCCAATAGGGCGCGTCGAGGGAATCCAGGCGCACCGTGCCGCCCGCGTTCGGCGCGTGCACGAAACGGCCTTCGCCGACGTAGATGCCGACGTGACTCACGCCGCGACCGTGGCGAAAGAACACGAGGTCGCCCGATTGCAGCCGATCGCGCGCCACCGCCGGCGCGTCGAGGCGACTGATCGCGTCTGCGCTGCGCGGCAGGGCGATGCCGGCCGCGTCGCGGAACACGTAATCGATGAGACCGCTGCAATCGAACCCGCCTTCCGGCGTGTTGCCGCCGTTGCGGTACGGCGTGCCGACCAGGCCGAGCGCGCGGAACAGGACATCATTGGCGCGCTGCCGAACTATGTCATCTTGCGTCGCGGGCGAAATCGCGGGACGCGGCGCCGCGCAGCCGGCGAGGGTGGCCACAAGCACGAGGCAGGCGAGGCGAGCATTGCGGGCAGGCATCGCCGCGCACGTTGGAACAAGGCGCCGGTGCTGTCAACGGCGCTGCGCCTGGCGGCGAAACCGGCTACCATGCGCGGCCGGCAGGCGCGGTCAGCGAAGGCAGCGAGATGAAGGTCGAACGAGACAAGGTGGTGCTGTTCCATTACCGGCTGCGCGACGAGGCCGGTGTCGAGATCGAGGATTCGCGCGGACGGGCGCCGCTCGCCATCCTGTTCGGTCACGGCAACATCATCCGCGGCCTCGAGCAGGCCCTGGCCGGGCGCGCGGCCGGCGACCGGTTCGAGGTCGTCGTGCCGCCCGAGCAGGGCTACGGCGCGCGCCGCGCCGACTACACCCAGCGTGTGCCGAAGAAGTATTTCCCCGCTTCCGACCATCTGCGCCCCGGCATGGCCGTCACCCTGGCGACGGACCACGGGCCGCGCACGGTGACCGTGCTCAAGGTCGGCTCGAGCGTGGTCGATGTGGACCTCAACCATCCAATGGCCGGCAAGACCCTGCATTTCGCCATCGAGATCACCGCGGTGCGTGACGCCGAACCGGAAGAACTGGCGCACGGCCACGTGCACGGCGCGGGCGGTCACGAGCATTGAGCGGGGCGCTTCCGGGCGATCTTGCCGCGCGACCCGGAATCGCATAGTTTTTGCGGGCGGAAGCAACGGGGGGAGTCATGGTCGGTCTTCGCGATCGCAAACGCGGCTGGCTGCGGTTTGGTCTGCTGCTGCTCCTCGGCATGACTTGCGCCGCGCCGCTGCGCGCGGTCACCAACAGCTGGTCCCCCGCCGCTTCGCTCGTTGCCGCACGTAGCTACCACACGGCGACCCTACTGCCCTCCGGCAAGGTATTGGTGGCTGGCGGAAGGGTTAGGAACGGATATACAGACGTTTATCTTGCTAGTGCCGAGCTCTATGACCCCGTCAGTAACAGCTGGAGCGCGGCCGGTTCGCTCGCCACGGTACGGGCCAGCCACACCGCCACGTTGTTGCCTTCCGGTAAGGTGTTGGTGGTGGGAGGTGAAGACGGGAGCGCTGCGCTCGCCAGCGTCGAACTGTATGATCCGAGCTCCAATACTTGGAGCGAAGCCGGCACCCTGGCCACCCCTCGGTCCGAGCACACCGCCACGCTTCTGCCCACGGGCAAGGTGCTGGTTGCGGGCGGATCTGATATCAACGGCTATGGCATCGCCAGCGCTGAACTGTACGATCCGGCGAGCAATACTTGGAGCAACGCCGGTGCGCTCGCCACCTCGCGGGGCGCCCACACTGCGACGTTGCTGTCGTCGGGCCAAGTGCTGGTAGCGGGTGGCGTTAGCGGCCCCTCGGTGCGAGCCAGCGCCGAACTGTACGATCCGGCCAGCAATACCTGGAGCCCAGCCGGCGCGCTCGCCACTGCACGGTTCTCCCAAACCGCCTCACTTTTGCCATCGGGCAGCGTACTCGTCGTTGGGGGGCTGGGTTCCAGCTATCTTGCCAGCGCCGAGCTTTACGACCCGGCCAGCAACACTTGGAGCGCGGCCGGTTCGCTGGCGACCTCACGGTATTTTCACACCGCGACGTTGCTGCCCTCGGGCCAAGTGCTGGTGGTGGGCGGCAACGGTAGCAGCGGCGCTCTCGCCAGCGCGGAGCTCTACGACCCACCAAGTAACACCTGGACGGCGACCTCATCGCTGGGCGTGGCGCGGTTGAGCCATACCGCGACGTTGCTGCCCTCGGGCCAAGTGCTGGTGGTCGGCGGAATTGGCGACAGTGGCTATCTCGCCAGCGCCGAGCTGTACGATCCCGCTGCGGCCACTGGGAGCGGTGCCGGTTCGCTTGCCACCGCCAGATACTTCCATACCGCCACGCCGCTGGCTTCGGGCAAGGTGCTGGTGGTCGGCGGCGGCACCAACCGCAACTATTTCGCCAGCGCCGAGTTGTACGATCCGGCCAACGACAGTTGGAGCGGCGCGGGTTCGCTCACGGCGGCCCGGTTGCTTCACACGGCCACGCTGCTGGCCTCGGGCAAGGTTCTGGTGGCGGGCGGCTACAACGGCAGCACCTATATCGCCAATGCCGAGCTGTACGATCCGGCCAGCAACGCCTGGAGCGGTGCCGGGATGCTCGCCACGGCAAGGTACAGCCACACCGCCACGCTATTGGCCTCGGGCAAGGTGCTGGTGGCGGGCGGCTACAACGACACGAGCGGATCGCTCGCCGGCGTGGAGATCTACGATCCGTCGAGCAACGCCTGGAGCGTCGCCCATTCGCTTGCGGCCGCGAGGTACAGCCACACCGCCACACTGTTGCCGTCCGGCAAGGTGCTGGTGGCCGGCGGCTACGGCAGCAGCGGCTTGCTCGCCAGCGCCGAACTGTACGATCCGACGAGCAACACCTGGAGCAATGCCGCCTCGCTTGCGATGGCGAGATATCGCCACAGCGCCACACTGTTGCCTTCCGGCCGGGTGCTGGTGGCGGGCGGCGACGGCGGCAGCGGCGCACTCGCCACCGCCGAGTTGTACGATCCGGCGAGCGACACCTGGAGCAGCGCCGGTTCGCTGGCCACGGCGCGCTACGGTCATACGGCCACCTTGCTTCCCTCCGGCAAGGTGTTGATAGCCGGTGGTTCCAACGGCACGTATCCCGCCAGCGCGGAGTTGTACGATCCGGTCAGCAATACTTGGAGTAGCGTAGGTACGCTTGTGACGGCACGGTACGGCCACACCGCGACCCTGCTTCCTGCTGGTCGGGTGTTGCTGGCTGGTGGTGCAAACGCGAGCGGCTTTGTCGCCGGCGCCGAGCGTTTCGATCCGGGTCTGACGCCGGACGCGAAGCGCCAGCCTGATCTGAACCTGGTCTATCCGTATCTGGTGCCATTCAGTCAGCTCGTTGCCTTTGCGCAAGGCAGCAACTACACGAACGGCAGCTTGGTGGCCACCGGGCTGATGCCGGCCCAGGCCGGGAGCGGCGGCGTGACCAACGACTCGGCCAGCAATATGCCGGTGCTCCAGTTGCAGCGCATCGACAACGAGCAGGTGCGCTTCGTTGCGAACGACGAGACGGTTGCGTTCACCGACACCCAATTCGTCGGCAGCGCCGCAGCGCTGGCCGGGTTCCCTGCCGGTCCGGTGCGCGTGCGCGCGTGGGTCAACGGCGTTCCCAGCGCCGGTTTGTACAGCACGCTGGCGGTGCGGCCGGGACAAGTGACCGCGCCGACCGCGGTCGGCGGCAACGCGCAGGCGACGGTGAACTTCAGCGCCGTGGCCTACGACGGCGGCGCACCGGTGATCGAATACGTCGCGACCGCGCTGCCGGGCAATGTGCAGGCGCAGTGCATGGTGCCGTGCACCAGCATCACGGTGCAGCCGCTCGCTCCCGGAAGCTACACTTTCGTCATCAATGCGGTGAACGCCGCCGGAATCGGTCCGACCTCACCACCCAGCAACCGCGTCAAGGTGTATCCGGCGGACGATATCTTCCACGATGGCTTCGACGGTACGTAATGCGGCGAGCGGCGAGGTGGACGTGCGTTTTGCAATCGGTGCATTCGGGCAAGAGGAGGAATGCGTATCATGAGTGGTTTGCGTGAGCTTGCGCGTTTCCTGGCGCGATTCGGTCTGCTGATTTTTCTCGGAACGCTCTGCACAACGCCGCTGCGTGCGGTCACCAACACCTGGACCGCGGCTACGCCGCTCGCCACGGCCAGATACGATCACAGCGCCACCTTGCTGCCTTCCGGCAAGGTGCTGGTGGCGGGTGGTTTCGCCAACACCTATCTCGCCAGCGCCGAGCTGTACGATCCGGTGAGCAACACCTGGAGCCCGGCCGGCTCGATGGCGACGGCGCGACGCTTTCATACCGCGACGCTGCTGCCTTCCGGCCAGGTCTTGGTGGTGGGTGGAGTCGGTGCCGGCAACGCACTCGCCAGCGCCGAGCTGTACGACCCGGTGAGCAACACCTGGAGCCCGGCCGGTTCGCTGGCGACGGCGCGACGCTCACACACGGCCACGCTGTTGCCGTCCGGTCAGGTATTGGTCGTGGGCGGCTACAGCGCCAGTGTCGGCGGCAGCGCGCTTGCCAGCGCCGAGTTGTACGATCCGGCCAGCAATACCTGGAGTCCTGCCGGCGCGCTCGTCGCCGCACGGTTCTTCCACACCGCCACGCTGCTGCCCTCGGGCAAGGTGTTGGTGGGCGGCGGAACGGACGGCACCGGCGGCTATTTTGCGAGCGCCGAGCTGTACGATCCAGCGAGCAATACGTGGAGCAGTGCTGGTTCGCTCACCACCGGGCGTGATCTTCACACCGCCACACTCTTGCCCTCGGGCAAGGTGCTCGTGGCGGGCGGTTTCAACGGAAGCTATGTCACCAACGCCGAGCTGTACGATCCGGTGAGCGACACGTGGAGTGGGGCAGGGTCTTTGGCCACCGGACGGTACGCGCACACGGCCACGCTATTGCCTTCGGGTATGGTGCTCGTGGCAGCCGGGTTGCACGGCAGCACGCTTGCGAGCGCCGAACTGTACGATCCGGTAGGCAACACGTGGAGTCCGGCCGGTAGCTTGGCGACGGCGCGGTACATTCACACGGCGACGTTGCTGCCATCGGGTCAGGTGCTGGTCGCCGGCGGTAGCGACGGCAGTAGCGCCACTGCCAGCGTCGAACTGTACGATCCGGCGGGTACCGGTTGGAGCGCTGCTGGCGCTCTCTCGAATGCGCGGGCCTATCACACCGCGACAGCGCTGCCTTCCGGCAAGGTGTTGGTGGTGGCCGGCTTTAACAACGGCAGCACTCTCGCGAGTGCCGAACTGTACGATCCGGCCAGCAACGGCTGGACCGCCGCCGGTAGCTTGGCTACCGCGCGGTACATTCACACGGCGACGTTGCTGCCATCGGGCCAGATACTGGTGGTTGGCGGCCTTGGTGCCGGTAGTTATCTCGCCAGTGCCGAGCGGTACGATCCGGTGAGCGACACGTGGAGTGGGGCAGGGTCTTTGGCCACCGGACGGTACGCGCACACGGCCACGCTGCTGCCGTCCGGCCAAGTGCTGGTGGTCGGCGGAGTTGGCGACAGTGGCTATCTCGCCAGCGCCGAGCTGTACGATCCGGCCAGCAATACCTGGAGCCCGGCGGCGTCGCTCAGCACGCCACGGTACTACCACACCGCCACGTTGTTGCCTTCCGGCCAGGTGTTGGTGGCGGGCGGCTACAACGGCAGCACTCTCGCGAGTGCCGAACTGTACGATCCGGCGAGCAACAGTTGGAGCAGCGCAGGTACGCTGGCGACAGCGCGCCAGACTCACACCGCCACGTTGTTGCCTTCCGGCCAGGTGTTGGTGGCGGGCGGCTACAACGGCGGGTTTCTCGCCAGTGCCGAGCTGTACGATCCGGCGAGCAACAGTTGGAGCAGCGCGGGTACGCTTGCGGCAGCACGAAATTATCATACGGCAACGCTGATTCCCTCGGGCAAGGTGCTCGTGGTGGGCGGTTTGAACAACATCAACGGTACGCTCACCAGCGCCGAACTGTACGATCCGATCAGCAATGCTTGGAGCAGCGCGGGCGCGCTCGCGACGGCAAGGTGCTGTCACACCGCGACTCTGCTTGCATCCGGCCAAGTCTTGCTCTCGGGCGGGTCAAATGGCAGCGGCTATCCAACCAGCGCCGAACTGTTCGACCCGGGTCTGGCGCCGGATGCCAAGCGCCGACCCGATTTGAGCTCGGTCGATCCGTATTTGCTGGCGTTTCATCAGCTCATCGCCTTCGCCCAAGGCAGCAGCTACGCGAGCGATGGCGGTCTCGTGGCTACCGGGTTGATGCCGGCGCAAGAGGGAAGCGGCGGCAGCAACAAGAGCTCGGCCAGCAATATGCCGGTGCTCCAGTTGCAGCGCATCGACAACGAGCAGATGCGCATCATTCCGAACGACGAGACGGTGCTGCTCACCGATACGGAGTTCGTCGGCAGTACGACGGTGCTCGCCGGGTTCCCCGCCGGTCCGGTGCGCGTGCGCGCGTGGGTCAACGGCGTTCCCAGCGCCGGCTTGTATAGCACGCTGGCGGTGCGGCCGGGACAAGTGGCCGCGCCGACCGCGGTCGGCGGCAACGCGCAGGCGACGGTGAGCTTCAGCGCCGTGGCCTACGACGGCGGTGCACCGGTGATCCGCTACGTCGCCACGGCTTCGCCCGGCGGCGCGCAGGCACAGTGCACGGCGCCGTGCACCAGCATCACGGTGCAGCCGCTTGCTCCCGGCAACTATAGTTTCGTCGTCAAAGCCGTCAACGCCGTGGGGACCGGTCCCACCTCGCCGCCCAGCAACCGCGTCAAGGTCTATCCGGCGGACGATATCTTCCACGATGGCTTCGACGGGCCGTGAGGGCGGGCGCGGCGCCGCGACGCCCGCGCCGAGCCGGAAGAACTGGCGCACGGCCACGTGCACGGCGCGGGCGGTCACGAGCATTGAATAACGAAAGGCCCGGCTTGCACCGGGCCTTCCGGGATTGCCCCCTTGCTGTACCGATTACGCGGCGGCGTTGCCGACCAGCGTGAGTTTGGGACGCGCCGGCTGCGCGGTCGGCATCGGCGGCGTCAATGTGCGCACGAGCTCGGCCTGGGCGGCCGCGACCTGTTCCTCGAAGCGGCTCAGCCGCTCCTCGGCGGCGGCGGCCACCGGCGCCGGGATCGCCGACGCATCGAGCAGTTGCCGCACCAGCTCGCGGTGGTGGGCGCTGAAATCCGGATCGTGCAGCGCCTCGTCGAGCGCGCAGATCAGGGTCGCCAGCCAACCGGAGGTCGGCGAGCGCAGTGCCAGCAGCAGTTCGTGAGTCGATGGCTTCATGGCGTTCGGCGGATTTGCCTGCGGGTCCGGTTACGCCAGGTATATGCAGTTTCGATGCCAAGCACTCGCGGACCCTTCGGATTTGCTTTTGTGCGACGCTTGACGCAGGCTTCGCCCCCGGTGCAAGGCGAGGAAAATCATGCAAAAACTCCGCGTTCTGCTGATCGGAGCGTGGCTGGCGCTCACCGCCTGCCAGGCGCCGCCGCAAAAAACGTCAGAATTTGACCTGCTGATCCGCCACGGCACGGTGTACGACGGCAGCGGTGCCGCGCCGCGGCAGGCCGACGTCGGTGTGCGCGGCGCGCGGATCGCGGTGGTCGGCGATCTCGCTGGCGCGCATGCCGCGCGCGAGGTCGATGCCGGTGGCCTCGCGGTGGCGCCGGGCTTCGTCAATATGCTGTCGTGGGCGCCGGATTCGCTGTACCTCGACGGCCGTTCGCTGTCCGATCTCAAGCAGGGCGTGACCCTCGAGGTGTTCGGCGAAGGATCCTCGCTCGGGCCGCTGACCGAGGAGACGCGCCGCGCGGCGCTCGCCGAACAGGGCGATCTCAAGCACCCGATCGACTGGACCACGCTCGGCGAAGGCCTGGACGCGCTGGCGCGCCGTGGGATCGCCACCAACGTCGCCTCGTTCGTCGGCGCCGCCACCGTGCGCGAGCATGAGCTCGGCTTCGCCAACCGGGCGCCGACCGCGGACGAGCTCAAGCGCATGCAGGACCTGGTGCGCGAGGCCATGCGCGAAGGCGCGCTCGGCGTCGGCTCGGCGCTGATCTACGCGCCCGGCACCTACGCCCGGACCGACGAGTTGATCGCGCTGGCGCAGGCGGCCGGCGAGTACGGCGGCGCCTACATCTCGCACCTGCGCAGCGAGGGCGACCGCCTGCTCGAGGCGCTCGACGAGCTGATCGACATCGCCCGCACCGCGCACGTGCACGGTGAGGTCTACCACTTCAAGGCCGCCGGCCGCGACAACTGGCCGAAGATGCGCGAGGCGATCGCGCGGATCGAGGCCGCGCGCGCCGCCGGTGTGGACGTGTCGGCGAACATGTATACCTACACCGCGGGCGCCACCGGACTCGACGCGGCGATGCCGCCGTGGGTGCAGGAGGGCGGGCTCGACGCCTGGGTCGCGCGGCTTGCGGATCCTGCCATCCGTGCGCGGGTGCTGGTCGAGATGCGCGCGCCGGCCAAGGACTGGGAGAACCTGCTGCGCGCCGCCGGTTCCGCCGACAACGTGCTGCTCGTCGCCTTCGCCAACGAGAAGCTCAAGCCCTACACCGGCAAGACCCTGGCCGAGGTCGCGCGGCTGCGCGGCACCACGCCGGAAGAGGCGGCGATGGATCTCGTGGTGGAGGATCACAGCCGCGTCGGCACGGTGTATTTCCTGATGTCGGAGGACAACGTGCGGCTCGGTCTGGCGCAACCCTGGGTCGCGCTCGGTTCGGACGAGGGTTCCTACGAACCGGCCGGGCCGTTTCTCAAGTTCCAGCCGCATCCGCGCGCCTACGGCAATTTCGCCCGCTTCCTCGGCCGCTATGTGCGCGACGAACACGTGACGACCCTGGCCGAGGCGGTGCGACGACTCACCGCGCTGCCGGCGCGGAACCTGAAGCTGCGCGACCGCGGCGAGCTTCGTCCCGGCGCCTTCGCCGACATCGTGATCTTCGACCCGGCGACGATCGCCGATCACGCCACCTACGCCAACCCGCACCAATTCGCCACCGGCGTGCGCGAGGTGTTCGTCAACGGCGTCGAAGTCCTGCGCGAAGGCGAGCCCACCGGCGCCATGCCGGGGCAGGTGGTGCGCGGGCCGGGTTGGACGGGATGGCGCGCGGTCGCCGCCGCGGCGTTGCCGGAGCAGCGACGCGCACCGTGAGCGAGTCCGGAAAATCCGACGTGCTGATCCTGGGCGGCGGCGTGATCGGCCTCGCCTGCGCGCTGTATCTGCTGCGCGCCGGACGCGGCGTGGTCGTGCTCGAGCAGGGTCGTGCGGGTGGCGCCTGTTCGCACGGCAACTGCGGCACGATCACGCCGAGCCACGCCATGCCGCTCGCCATGCCGGGCGTGATCGCCCAGGCGCTGCGCTGGATGTGGCGGGCCGACGCCCCGCTGCGCATCGCCCCGCGGCTCGACGTGGGCCTGTGGCTGTGGCTGCTGCGCTTCGCGCGCCTGTGCAACTGGCGCGATTTCGCCCGGATCACCGCGATCAAGGCGAAGCTGCTGCGTCTGTCGCGCGAGGCGCTGGAGGCGCTGATCCGCGACGAGCGGCTGAATTGCGAATTCGAGACCATCGGCACGATGAACGTCTATCGCGACGCGCGCGCGTTCGCCGCATCGGACTGGCTGCCGCGCGCGCTCGCCGATTGCGGTCTGCCGGTGGAAACGCTGGATGGTGCGGCGTGCCGATCGCGCGAGCCGGCGCTCAACGAGAACGTCGTCGGCGGCTACTTCCATCCGTTCGATGCCCACCTGCGTCCCGACCGCTACGTCGCGGAACTGGCGCGCGCGGTGCGGGCGCGGGGTGGAGAAGTATACGAATCCACGCGGCTGCAGGGGTTCGATCGTCAGGGCGACCGCCTCGCCGGCGTGGTCACGGACCGAGGCAGGTTCACCGGCCGCGACGTCGTGCTCGCGCTCGGCGCGTGGACGCCGCAGGTGGCGCGCCAGCTCGAGCTGCGCCTGCCGATCCAGCCCGGCAAGGGGTATTCCATCACCTACACGCGGCCGGCGCTGGCGCCGCGCATTCCGCTGACATTGAAGGAGCGGGCGGTGTGCGTGACGGCATGGGATTCCGGCTACCGTCTCGGCAGCACGATGGAATTCGCCGGCTACGATGCGCGGCTCAACCGGACGCGGCTCGATGCGCTCAGGCGCGGCGCCGCGGAGTACCTGCGCGAGCCCGAGGGGCCGCGCGTCGTCGAGGAATGGTATGGGTGGCGGCCGATGACCCATGACGACCTGCCCATCCTCGGCCGCAGCACGCGGGTGCAGAATCTGCTGCTGGCGACGGGCCACGGCATGCTCGGTGTGACCCTGTCGGCGGCGACCGGTCTGCTGATCAGCGAACTCGTGCTCGGCCGGTCGCCGTCGCTGGATCCGGCGCCGTACCTGCCGTCGCGGTTCGGCGGTTGAACGGGGATTGCGCATGCGCGGCGGCAGATCATTCTCCCGGTCGATGGCCCTGATCCTGTGCGCGAGTGTGGCTGCGGCGCACGCCGCGACCGGTGTCGAATCGACCAAGACCGACGTGCCGCCGCCGATCGACTTCACCTTCGGCGTGTCGATTCCTCTGCGCGACGGCGTCAAGCTCAACGCCACGCTGTATCGCCCCGCCGGCCAGCGCGAACCCTTGCCGTGCGTGTTCACGCTCACGCCGTATGTGGCGCAGAACTATCACGAGCGCGGCGTGTATTTCGCCGGCCATGGCTACGTGTTCCTCGGCGTGGACGTGCGCGGCCGCGGCAATTCCGAGGGCGAATTCACGCCGTTGCTGCAGGAGGCGCGCGATGGCCACGACGTGGTCGAGTGGCTGGCGCGACAGAGCTACTGCAACGGCAAGGTGGCGATGTGGGGCGGTTCCTACGCCGGCTACGACCAGTGGGCGACGGCCAAGGAGTTTCCGCCGCACCTTGCCACGATCGTGCCGGTGGCCGCGCCGTTTGCCGGCGTGGATTTTCCCCGCCGCAACAACATCGCCTATCCCTACGACATGCAGTGGCTGCTGCTCACCGCCGGGCGCACCGCGCAGGAGAAGATCTTCGGCGACGACGGTTTCTGGATCGCCAAGTTCCGGCAGTTCTACCTCGACCACCGCGCCTTCCGCGAGCTCGACCGGTTCGTCGGCATGCCCTCGCCGGTGTTCCAGACCTGGGTCGCGCACCCGATGGTCGATGCCTACTGGGACGGCTACAACCCGACCGCGGAGCAGTTCGCGCGGATCGATCTGCCGATCCTCACCCTCACCGGCCAGTACGACGGCGATCAGCCTGGCGCGCTCACGTTCTATCGCCGGCACCAGGCGCTCGCCTCCGCCGCGGCGCGGGCGCGGCACTACCTCGTCATCGGTCCGTGGGATCACGCCGGCACGCGCACGCCGCAGGCGGAGCTTGGCGGCCTCAAGTTCGGCAAGGCGAGCCTGCTCGACCTCAACGATCTGCACCGGCAATGGTACGACTGGACGATGAAGGATGGCGCGAGGCCCGAGTTCCTCAAGGATCGCGTGGCCTACTACGTGCTCGGCAACGGCGCCGAGGAATGGCGCTACGCGGCGTCGCTGGAGGCGGTCACGGCCGAGCAGCGGCCGTGGTATCTCGGCTCGGTCGAGGGACGCGCCAACGACGTATTCGCCTCCGGCACGCTGGAGGCGACCGCGCCGCGCGGCGGTCGGCCCGATCGCTACGTCTACGATCCGCTCGATACCAGCACGGCCGCGGTGCAGGCGGTGGAAGTGCCGAACTCGCTCACCGACCAGCGCCTGGCGTTGCAGCAAAGTGGAAAAATGCTCGTCTACCACACGCCGGCCTTCGCGCAGGCGTTCGACATCGCCGGTTTCTTCCGCCTCTCGGCGTGGCTGGCGCTCGACCAGCCGGACACGGATTTCTACGTCGCGGTGTTCGAGATCCTCGCCGACGGCAGCGCGATCTTCCTTGCCGACGACGTGCTGCGCGCGCGCTACCGCGCCGGCGACCGCGCCGCGCGGCCGGTGGAGCGGGGTCGTGTCGAGCGCTACGACTTCGCGCGCTTTCCATTCGTGGCGCGGCGCGTGCAGGAAGGCAGCCGGCTGCGGCTGATCGTGGCACCGTTGAACAGCCTGTTCGCCGAGAAGAACTACAACCGCGGCGGCGTGGTGGCCGAGGAGACCGGTGCGGACGCGCGCACGGTGACGGTCACGCTGTACCACGACGCCGGCCACCCGAGCGCGCTGTACGTGCCGATCGCGGCGCCGGCCCGCAACGTTTCGGCGAGGCCGTGATGGAAACGTATACTCTGCACCGCGGCACCGCGCCGCTGCTGGTTTCGCTGCCGCACGACGGTACCGCGCTGCCGGACACATTGGTCGCGCGCCTGACGCCGTCGGCGCGGCGCGTGCCCGACACCGACTGGCACGTCGCGCGGCTGTACGCGTTCGCGCGTGAGCTCGGCACCTCGCTGATCGTGCCGCGCCATTCGCGCTACGTGATCGATCTGAACCGGCCGCCCGACGATGTGTCGCTGTATCCGGGGCGGAACACGACCGGTCTGTGTCCGCTCGTGCAATTCAGCGGCGAGGCCGTGTATCGGCCGGGCCAGGAACCCTCCGCCGACGAGATCGCCGAACGCATCGAACGTTACTGGCGTCCGTATCACGCCGCGCTGGCGGCCGAGATCGAGCGGCTGCGCGCGGCGCACGGCCGGGTCGTGCTGTGGGAAGGGCACTCGATTCGCAGCGTCGTGCCGTTCCTGTTCGACGGCAGGCTTCCGGATCTCAACCTCGGCACGGCCGACGGCGCGAGCTGCGCGCCGGCGCTGGAGCGACGCCTCGCCGCCGCGCTTGCGGCGCAGCGTGAGTATACTTTTGTCGTCAACGGCCGTTTCAAGGGCGGCTACATCACTCGACACTACGGCAAGCCCGCCCAGGGCATCGACGCGATCCAGCTCGAGCTCGCGCAGTGCAACTACATGGACGAGGATACGTTCGCCTGGGATGACGCAAGAGCCGCACCGTTGCAGGCGCTGATCCGGCGGTTGCTCGAGCTGTGCCTGGCGCGGTGACGACCGTCCGCGGCGCCGCTCAGACTTCCAGACTCGCCAGATCGCCCTTGGTCTCGAGCCATTCCTTGCGATCGGCAGCGCGCTTCTTCGACAGCAGCAGGTCCATCAGTTTCGCCGTGCCGACGTCGTCGTCGATGGTGAGCTGCACCAGCCGCCGCGTGTCGGGGTGGATGGTCGATTCGCGCAATTGCGCCGGATTCATCTCGCCCAGTCCCTTGAAGCGGGTGACGCTGACCGCGCCCTTGATCTTCTCCCGCGCGACCTTCTCGAGCAGCGCGTCGCGTTCGGCCTCGTCGAGGCAGTAGAACACCTGCTTGCCGACATCGACGCGGAACAGCGGCGGCATGGCGACGAACACATGGCCCTCGCGCACCAGCGCGGGGAAGTGCCGCAGGAACAGCGCGCACAGCAGGGTGGCGATGTGCAGGCCGTCGGAGTCGGCGTCGGCGAGGATGATGATCTTGCCGTAGCGCAGTCCGGAAAGATCGTCGCGGCCGGGATCGCAGCCGATGGCGACGGCGAGATCGTGCACCTCTTGGGAGGCCAGCACCGCGCCGGATTCGATCTCCCAGGTGTTGAGGATCTTGCCGCGCAGCGGCAGGATCGCCTGGAAATCCTTGTCGCGCGCCTGCTTGGCCGAGCCGCCGGCCGAGTCGCCTTCGACCAGGAACAGCTCGGTGCGGGCGAGATCGCTCGAGGCGCAATCGGCGAGCTTGCCCGGCAGCGCCGGCCCCTGGGTCACCTTCTTGCGCACGATCTGCCGTTCCGCCTTCAGCCGCAGCGTGGCGCGCTCGATGGCGAGGGCGGCGATGCGCTCGCCGAGTTCGACGTGCTGGTTGAGCCACAGCGAGAAACCGTCGTGCGCGGCGGTTTCGACGAATCCGGCGGCATCGCGCGAGGACAGCCGTTCCTTGGTCTGGCCCGAGAACTGCGGATCCTGCAGCTTCAGCGACAACACGAAGCAGAGCCGGTCCCACACGTCCTCGGGCGCGAGCTTCACCCCGCGCGGCAGCAGATTGCGGATATCGCAGAACTCGCGCAAGGCGTCGGTCAGGCCGGAACGCAGGCCGTTGACGTGCGTGCCGCCCTGCACGGTCGGGATCAGATTGACGTAGCTTTCTTGGGTCAGCTCGCCGTCCGGCAGCCAGGCGAGAACGAAGTCGACCGCCGCGTTGTCGCGCCGATGCGAGCCCTGATACAACTCCGCCGGCAGGTAGTCGGCGCCGCCGAGCAGCGAACGCAGGTAGTCGCGCAGGCCGTCCTCGTAGTGCCACTCCGCGCGCTCGCCCGAGGCTTCATCGAACAGCCGCACGGTGAGTCCGGCGCACAGCACCGCCTTGGCGCGCAGCACATGCTTGAGCTTGGGCAACGAGATGCGCGGCGAGTCGAAGTACTTGGCATCGGGCCAGAAGCGCACCGTGGTGCCGGTCTGCTTCTTCGGCACGCTGCCGACGATTTCGAGATCGCCGACGCGCTCGCCGTGGGCGAACCCCATGCGGTAGACCTGGCCGTCGCGCCGGATCGTGACCTCGACCTTGCTCGACAGCGCGTTGACCACCGACACGCCGACGCCGTGCAGGCCACCGGAGAAGGCGTAATTCTTGTTCGAGAATTTGCCGCCGGCGTGCAGGCGCGTCAGGATCAGTTCCACACCGGGGATGCCTTCCTCGGGGTGGATGTCCACCGGCATGCCGCGGCCGTCGTCGCTCACCTCGACCGAGCCGTCGGCGTGCAGTATCACCTCGACCGCCTTCGCGTAGCCGGCGAGCGCCTCGTCCACCGCGTTGTCGATCACCTCCTGCGCCAGATGATTCGGACGCGAGGTGTCGGTGTACATGCCCGGGCGGCGTTTGACCGGCTCGAGGCCCGACAGGACTTCGATGTCGGCGGCGTTGTAGCGGCTGCTCATGCGCGGCGGAACTCCGGAAGGGTCTGGCGGCCTCGGCGGGGCCTCGGGCGAAGGCCGGGCAGCATGGCGACAGCGGCGGGCGAGGTCAAGAGCAAACCGCCCGGTCCGCTCACCCGCTGGAACGCGGGGCCTTCGTCAGACCTTCCCGAACTCAAGTACAATGACGCTTTACCAGCAGTGGGAATTGCTGCGTCATGACTCCCCTGATCTTCGTGACCGGCGGCGTGGTGTCCTCCCTGGGCAAGGGCATCGCCTCCGCCTCGCTCGCGGCCATCCTCGAAGCGCGCGGCCTGCGCGTGACGCTGATGAAGCTCGACCCCTACATCAACGTCGATCCGGGCACGATGAGCCCGTTCCAGCACGGCGAGGTGTACGTCACCGACGACGGCGCCGAGACCGATCTCGATCTCGGCCATTACGAACGCTTCGTGCGCACGCGCCTGACCGGCCGGAACTCGATCACCACCGGCAAGATCTACGAGGCGGTGATCCGCAAGGAGCGGCGCGGCGACTACCTCGGCGCCACCGTGCAGGTGATCCCGCACATCACCGACGAGATCAAGCATTGCATCCACGAGGCCACGCGCGGCTACGACGTCGCCCTGGTCGAGATCGGCGGCACCGTCGGCGACATCGAATCGCAACCGTTTCTCGAGGCGATCCGCCAGTTGCGCATCGAGCACGGCAGCGACAAGTGCCTGTTCATGCATCTGACGCTGGTGCCGTACATCAAGGCCGCCGGCGAGATCAAGACCAAGCCGACGCAGCATTCGGTGAAGGAACTGCGCGCGCTCGGCATCCAGCCGGACGTGCTGCTGTGCCGCTGCGAGCAGCCGTTGCCGCAATCCGAGCGGCGCAAGATCGCGCTGTTCACCAACGTGCCGGAAAAGGCGGTGATCAGCGCGGTGGACGTCGACACCATCTACAAGCTGCCGCTGTGGCTGCACGGTCAGGGCCTGGACGACATCGTCGTGGCGCACCTCAAGCTCGACGCCAAGCCGGCGAACCTGACCGAGTGGGAGCGCACGGTCGAGGCGGTGGAGCACCCGCGCGACGAAGTCACGATCGCGATCGTCGGCAAGTACGTCGAGCACAAGGACGCCTACAAGTCGCTCGGCGAGGCGCTGCGCCACGGCGGCCTGAAGCAGGCCACGCGCGTCAATCTGCGCTGGCTCGAATCGGAGGACGTCGAGGCGCGCGGCACCGACGCGCTCAAGGACGCCGACGGCATTCTGGTGCCGGGCGGCTTCGGCAAGCGCGGGTTCGAGGGCAAGGTCGCGGCGGCGAAATTCGCGCGCGAGTATAAAATTCCCTATTTCGGCATCTGCTACGGCATGCACGCGGCGGTGGTGGATTTCGCCCGCAGCGTGGCCGGGCTCGCCGGCGCCGGCTCGACCGAGAACGATCGGCATTGCGCGCATCCGGTGATCGCGCTGATCACCGAATGGACCACGGCCAGTGGCGAGGTGGAACATCGCGACGAGAACTCCGACAAGGGCGGCACCATGCGCCTCGGCGCGCAGGAATGCCGCCTCAAGGCCGGCACCATCGCGCGCACGCTGTACGGCCAGGACGTGATCCGCGAGCGCCATCGCCACCGCTACGAGTTCAACAACCGCTACCGCCAGGCGTTCGAGGATCTCGGCCTCGTCATCGCCGGCAAGTCGATGGACGATCTCCTGGTCGAGATCGTCGAGCTGCCGGCGCAGCAGCATCCGTGGTTCGTCGCCTGCCAGTTCCATCCCGAGTTCACCTCGACACCGCGCGACGGCCATCCGCTGTTCATCGGCTTCGTGCGCGCGGCGCGCGAGTACAAGGCAGTGCGCGACGCGCCGCGCTTCGCCAAGGAAGCGGCGGCGTGAAGCTGTGCGGTTTCGAGGTCGGCCTCGACCGGCCGTTGTTCCTGATCGCCGGTCCGTGCGTGGTCGAGTCGGAACAGCTGCAGATCGACACCGCCGGCCGGCTGAAGGAAATCACCGGCCGGCTCGGCATGCCGTTCATCTTCAAGTCGAGCTACGACAAGGCCAATCGCACCTCGTCGAAGAGCTTTCGCGGCCTCGGCATCGAGCAAGGCCTGCGCATCCTGGCCGAAGTGCGGCGCCAGATCGGTGTGCCGGTGCTGACCGACGTGCACGAGTACACGCCGCTCGGCGAGGTCGCCGCGGTGGTCGATGTGCTGCAGACCCCGGCGTTCCTCTGCCGCCAGACCGACTTCATCCAGAACGTCGCCCGGACCGGCAAGCCGGTGAACATCAAGAAGGGCCAGTTCCTCTCGCCGTGGGAGATGAAGCACGTCGCGCAGAAGGCGCTCGAGACCGGCAACACGCAGATCCTGGTGTGTGAGCGCGGCGCGAGCTTCGGCTACAACAATCTCGTCTCCGACATGCGCAGCCTCGCGGTGATGCGCGAAACCGGCTGCCCGGTGGTGTTCGACGCCACGCACTCGGTGCAACTGCCCGGCGGGGCCGATGGCAAGTCCGGCGGCCAGCGCGAGTTCGTGCCGGTGCTCGCGCGCGCCGCGGTCGCGGTCGGCATCGCCGGGATTTTCATGGAGACGCACCCGGACCCGGACAAGGCGCTGAGCGACGGGCCGAATGCGTGGCCGTTGGGCAAGATGGAGGCGTTGCTGGAGGTTCTGCTGGAGCTCGATCGGGTGATCAAGCGCAGTGGCTTGCTGGAATTGGCGTGATGTGGATAGTCTCAGACCTGCTGCGCTCCCACTGCAGCGCTTCGTGGAGTGGTCTTTGTGTGGGTGTGGGTTTGTGGCTTTCTTCGATGCTGTTCGCGTCTCGCGCGATGGCTGAGGAACTTCGAACTGAGGATGTGCTGAATTTTGCAGCCGACCTGCACATTCTCGCAGAGTGCACCGAAGCTTATGTTTCCCGTCACGGTATTGATGGGACAAAAATCGCTGAATTAATCGCGAAAAGTGGAAACGGCCGGGCCTTGATCCAGCGAGTGCTGCACTTCCTGAAACCAAGCGACCCACTCTACAACGACATTGGGAACGAGAAGTTTCCACTGTCCCAGCGAGTGCAATTGTCACTGGCCGCCTTATCGTTGCTGGGGACGCGTGACGACTTGCAGCGCGAGCGACGCTATGCGGCTACCGGTCTCGCGGCGAGTTTTGCCGCATCGACGACGGGTGGCGAGTGCGTGCCGTCCAAGCGATTTCTTGAGATTTTGTACAAGGCCGAGAAATGAACATTACCCGCATCCACGCCCGCGAAATCCTCGATTCGCGCGGCAATCCCACCCTCGAAGCCGAAGTCACGCTGAGCGACGGCTCCTGCGGCCGCGCCGCCGTGCCGAGCGGCGCATCGACCGGTTCGCGCGAGGCGGTCGAACTGCGCGATGGCGACAAGGCGCGCTATCTCGGCAAGGGCGTGAAAAACGCCGTGGCGAACGTGAACGGCCCGATCGCGCAGGCGCTGCAAGGCTTCGACGCGACCGATCAGGCCGGACTGGACAAGAAGCTGATCGCGCTCGACGGCTCGCCGAACAAGGGCCGGCTCGGCGCGAACGCGCTGCTCGGCGTCTCGCTGGCGACCGCGCACGCGATGGCCGCATCGAAGAAGCAGCCGCTCTGGAAGTATCTGTCCGCCCTCAACCCTCGGCCCTCGGCCCTCGGCCCTCAGCCCGCGGCCCTTTCCTTGCCGGTTCCGATGATGAACATCGTCAACGGCGGCGCGCATGCCGACAACAACGTCGACATGCAGGAATTCATGATCCTGCCGGTCGGCCTGCCGTCGTTCGCCGAGGCGCTGCGCGCCGGCGTGGAAATCTTCCATGCGCTGAAGAGCGTGCTGAAAGCGAGGGGCTTGAACACCGCCGTCGGCGACGAAGGCGGTTTCGCGCCGGACCTGAAATCCAACGAGCAGGCGATCGAGACGATCCTCGAAGCGACGGCCAAGGCGGGTTATCGGGCCGGTGAAGATGTATACCTCGGGCTCGACGTGGCGAGCTCGGAATTCTTCGACAACGGCGTGTATCACCTCGAAGGCGAGGGCAGGAAGTTTTCGTCCGACGAGCTGATCGAGTTCTACGCCGGCTGGTGCGCCAAGTATCCGATCATCACCATCGAGGACGGCATGGCCGAGGGCGATTGGGACGGCTGGAAGAAGCTCACCGACCGGCTCGGCAAGAAGGTGCAACTCGTCGGCGACGATCTGTTCGTGACCAACCCGGCGATCTTCCGCGACGGCATCGATCGGGGCATCGCCAATGCGATCCTGATCAAGGTCAACCAGATCGGCACGCTGTCGGAGACGCTCGAGGCGATCGCGATGGCAGACCGGGCCCGCTACGCAGCGATCGTCTCGCATCGTTCCGGCGAGACCGAGGACACCACCATCGCCGACATCGCGGTCGCCACCACGGCGACGCAGATCAAGACCGGCTCGCTGTGCCGTTCCGACCGGGTGGCCAAATACAACCAGTTGCTGCGCATCGAGGAGACGCTCGGCGGGGCCGCGCGCTATGCCGGGCGCGCCGCGTTCCCGAACGTGCCGGGGCTGGTCGGTTGAGGAGCGGACGCGCGCGTGTTGCGGTACGTCGCCCTGTTCCTGCTGCTGCTCTTGATCGCGCTGGAAATCAAGCTCTGGGCCGGCGCCGGCGGCATGCGCGAGGTCTGGCTGCTGGAACGGCGCCTGGCCGAGCAGAAGGAGGAGAACCAGCGCCTGCGCCAGCGCAACGAGGCGCTGGCCGCCGAGGTGCGCGACCTCAAGAACGGCAAGGCGGCGATCGAGGAACGCGCGCGTTCCGAACTCGGCCTGATCAAGCCGGGCGAGGTGTTCTACCAAGTGGTCGAACCACCGGCCGCCGACCGGAAGCCGGAGCATGACCAGCCCTAGCGAGCCGCTGTGGTGTGTCGTGCCCGCCGCGGGGCGCAGCACGCGTGTCGGCGGCGAGGTGCCCAAGCAGTATCTGCCGATCGCCGGCAAGCCGATGCTGCAGCACACCCTGGAGCGCCTGGCCGCGCACCCGCGGATCGGCGGCCTGATGGTGGTGCTGGCGGCGGACGATCGGCGCTGGCCGGGCTGGAGCGCGCTCGGCGGCAAGCCCGTGCTGACCGCGATCGGCGGCGCGCAGCGGGCGGATTCCGTGTTGGCCGGACTGTTCGCGTTACGTGAACGGGTGGCGGATGCGCAATTTATACTTGTACATGATGCGGCACGGCCGTGCATCGCCGCCGCCGACGTGTCGCGCCTGATCGAACTCGGCGTTCCGGCCGGCGGCGCGCTGCTCGCGGCACCGCTGCGCGACACGCTCAAGCGCGCGGACGCCGAGCGGCGGGTGACGACGACCGAGCCGCGCGAGACGCTCTGGCGCGCGCTGACGCCGCAATTGTTCCGCTATGGCGAATTGCGCGATGCGCTGCGCGCGGCCGCCGCCGCCGGGATCGAGGTGACCGACGAGGCGATGGCCATGGAACGGGCCGGCCGGCGTCCCTTGCTCGTCGAGGGCGCGGAGAGCAACATCAAGCTGACCACGCCGGCCGATCTCGCGCTCGCGGAATTCCTGCTGCGCAACGGCGCGGCGGCGCAGCGGTGAATCGATGAGACCTCGCCGGCGGTCGGAGCGGGCCGTCCGGCGTGACGCCCGGGAAGGAATCTCTGAACCATCGGCGGAGGTAGCCTCGGCTCCCCAAGCACCCTTGAGTCGAGGGGGCTGGAGGCGCGGCGCCACAGCCGAAGACAGGAACGGTGGTTTTGATCAGACCTTCCAGAAGGAGCACAGCGTGCGCATCGGCCAAGGCATCGACATTCACGCATTCGGACCGGGTGACCATGTCGTGCTCGGCGGCGTGCGCATCGCCCACGAGCGCGGGATCGTGGCGCATTCCGACGGCGACGTCGTGATCCATGCCTTGTGCGACGCGCTGCTCGGCGCGCTCGCGCAGGGCGACATCGGCCGCCATTTCCCGCCGACGGACGAACGCTGGCGCGGCGCCGACAGCCGCGAATTCCTGCGCCGCTGCCGCACGCTGATGCACGAGCGCGGCCATGTGCTCGGCAATGCCGACGTCACGATCGTGTGCGAGCGGCCGAAAATCGCGCCACACGCCGAGGCCATGCGCGCGAATCTCGCGGCGGATCTGGCATGCGAGCCCGCGCGCGTCAGCATCAAGGCGACCACCAGCGAGCGCCTCGGCTTCTGCGGCCGCGGCGAGGGCATCGCCGCGCTCGCGGTCGTGCTGCTCGTTCCCGCCACGGCCGGGCAGTGATCGCAGCGCTGCCGTATGCGCTCGGCGGGCCGCCGCTCCGCGGCGTGCTGCGCGCGTGCGCCGAGGATTTTTTCGTGGACGAGGATCTCGGCTTCGCCGCCGATGGTGCCGGCGAGCATGTCCTGCTGCGCGTGGAGAAACGCGGCGCCAACACCGCGTGGATCGCGCGCGAGCTGGCGCGCTTCGCCGGCGTGCCGGCGGCGGCGGTGAGCTTTGCCGGGTTGAAGGATCGCCACGCCGTCGCGCGCCAATGGTTTTCCGTGCACCTTGCCGGCACGCAGGAACCGGATTGGACGGCATTCGAAACGGCGGAAGCGCGCGTGCTGGAAGCCGCGCGTCATCGCCGCAAGCTGCGGCGCGGCGCGCACGCCGGCAATCGCTTCACCCTTCGCGTGCGCGAGGTGCGCGGCGATCGCGATGCCGCTGTGGCTCGGATCGAGCGCATCGCCGCTACCGGCGTGCCGAACTACTTCGGCGAACAGCGTTTCGGCCGCGGCCGGGCGAACGTCGCGCAGGCGTCGGCGATGTTCGCCGCGGCGGCATCCGCCGGCAAGCGGCGCATACCGCGCGAGGAGCGTTCGCTGCTGCTGTCGGCGGCGCGCGCGCAACTGTTCAACGCCGTGCTGGCCGAGCGGGTGGCGCGCGGCAACTGGAATCGGCCGCTCGAGGGCGAGGTCTGGATGCTCGCCGGTTCGCACAGCATCTTCGGCCCGGAACCGCTCACACCGGAACTCGCCACGCGCTGCGCGGACGGCGACATCGTCCCGACCGGACCCTTGTGGGGTTCCGGCGCGCTGCGTTCGACGGCGACGGTGGCCGCACTCGAGACCGCGGTGGCACAGGCACATGCGCCACTCGCCGCGGGCTTGGCCGCGAGCGGGCTGCGCCAGGAGCGGCGCGCGCTCGTCCTGCGCGCGCGGGAGCTTGTTGCCGACTGGTGTGGGGCAGCCGAATTGCGTCTCAGCTTTTACTTGGAGTCCGGCTGCTATGCCACTGTGTTGATTAGGGAACTTGTCGACACGGCGGCACCGGGATCGGCGGCGTTGCCCGACTGATCCGGACTACCCTCGACGCGGCGTTGGGACTATAGTGATCGCAGGCAGGCTCGGCGCGGATTTTCCGCGCACAGGAGGTTGCCATGCGAGCAGCGCGATGGGGCGCCGTCGTTGCGGCGAGCCTCGCGGTCAGCGCCTGCGCCGGCACGGCCGGACGGCAGGCGTTGCTCCCCAGCCAGGATCTCGATACCGACAAGATCGAGCTGGTCAACCGCTGGGCTCACGATCGCGGCGCGACGATCATCTGGGTGAACTATCCGACCCGGCCGCACCCGCGGCCGACGAGCGGCGACTGACCGACGCGGCCTCAGGCCCGGCGCAGCAGCACGAGCGTCGCTCCGGTGCCGCCCTCGGCGGGTTTCGCCGAGGCGAAGGCGAGCACGTCGTCGCGCCGGCGCAGGACGTGGTCGACCAGACGCTTCAACACCGGACCCGGCGCACGCGAGCGCAGACCCTTGCCGTGGATGATCTTCACGCACAAGCGATCCGCGCGGCGACAGGCATCGAGGAATTCCTTCACCGCCACGCGCGCGACTTCGGCGGTCATCTGGTGCAGGTCGATCTCGTCGGCGATGCTGTAGTGGCCGCGCTTGAGCCGCACCAGAATCCGCGGCGCGACGCCGGGCTTGAGATAGCTCAGTTCCTCGCCGATTTCCAGCACCGCCGGATCGATCGCGCTCGACATCAGCTCGTCGGCCACCTGCGCCTCGTCCAGACGTGCCTGCCGGGGCTCCGGCGGCGGCCGCGCGCGCGGCGCGATCACGCGGTCGCGCACGATCGGTCGTACCGGCCCCACGGCCTCGCGGAACAGGTGCCGATCCTCGGCGCCGATGGCGGGTGGGCGCGGCTTGGTCATCGCCGCGAGCTTAGCAGGGAAAGGCCTGCGTTCGGTTGCGTCGGCCGCTTCCAGTACAATTCCATTTTGCCGCCCGTTCGGCCTTCGGAAACCGCATGCGCGTATTGGTCAGCAACGACGACGGTGTGGACGCTCCCGGCATCCAGGTGCTGGCGCGACGCCTTGCGGTGGTCGGCGAGGTGATCGTGGTGGCGCCGGACCGCGACCGTTCCGGCGCGAGCAATTCGCTCACCCTGAATCAGCCGATCCGCGTCACCCGGCTGGACGACGGCCGCTACCGGGTGGCCGGCACGCCCACCGATTGCGTGCATCTCGCACTCGCCGGCTTGCTCGACAAGGAGCCGGACATCGTCGTCGCCGGCATCAACAATTCGCCCAATCTCGGCGACGACGTGATCTATTCCGGAACGGTGTCGGCGGCGATGGAAGGCCGGTTTCTCGGCTTGCCGGCGATCGCGGTGTCGCTGGTGTCGCAGGATCATCTGGGCGAACACTATCACAGCGCCGCGCAGGCCGCGCTCGCGATCATGCAGCGTCTGCTGGTCGATCCGCTGCCGGCCGACACCATCCTCAACGTCAACGTGCCGGATCGGCCGTGGGCGGAGTTGCGTGGCTTCGCCGTCACCCGCCTCGGCAAACGCCATCGTTCGGCGCCGTGCATCGCCGAGCGCGATCCGCGCGGACGGCCGATCTACTGGATCGGTCCGCCGGGCGAGGCCGACGACGCCGGTCCTGGCACCGATTTCCACGCCGTGCGCGAGGGCTACATCTCGATCACGCCGATCCACGTCGATCTCACCCGCTATCAGGCGCTGGACAAGGTCGCCGGCTGGGTCAGTTCCTTGTCGCTGGAGCTCGGCGCCGTCGCATGAGGCTGTTTTCGCTGCCCACGCCCGAAGCGCGCGGCCTCGGCATGACCTCGCAGCGCGCGCGCGACCGTCTGGTCGAACGCCTGCGCGCCGAAGGCATCCGCGATCCGCGCGTGCTCGAGGTGATCGGCCGCCTGCCGCGACACCTGTTCGTCGAGGAGGCGCTCGCCTCGCGCGCCTACGAGGACACCGCGCTGCCGATCGGTCGCGGCCAGACGATCTCGCAACCCTGGGTGGTGGCGCGCATGACCGAGGCGGTGCTCGAGCACAAGCTGCCGGAACGGGTGCTGGAGATCGGCACCGGTTCAGGCTACCAGGCCGCGGTGCTCGCGGCACTGGTGAAAAATGTATACACGGTCGAGCGCATCGAGGAGCTGCTGCGCAATGCGCGCCGGCGGTTCCGCAAGCTCGGCATCGACAACATCCGCTCGCGGCACGACGACGGCCGGCTCGGCTGGCCGGAGCACGCGCCGTTCGATGCGATTCTGCTCACCGCGGCCGGGGAAACCGTCGCCGCG
This sequence comes from Rhodanobacteraceae bacterium, assembly GCA_021325475.1. GTDB lineage: Bacteria > Pseudomonadota > Gammaproteobacteria > Xanthomonadales > Rhodanobacteraceae > Rudaea. Next base: position 54,260 of record JAJPHA010000034.1, read on the forward strand.
TCGCTGTTCGATCAGCTCGCACCGGATGGCGTGCTCGTCGGGCCGGTCGGTGCGCCCGGAGCGCAGCGCCTGCTGCGCTACCGTCACGACGGCAAGGCCTGGGTCGGCGAAACGCTCGGCGCGGTCAGCTTCGTGCCGCTGCTGGGCGGACTCGGCTGATGCGGCTGTTCCGGCCGCTGTACGAGTTCGCCCTGCGCTGGGCGGCGCATCCGCACGCCGAGCGCTTTCTCGCCGGCCTGAGCCTCGTCGAGGCGTTCATTTTCCCGGTCGCGCCGGAGGTCATGCTGGCGCCGATGACGCTGGCCAGGCCGCGCCGCTGGGCACGCTACGCCACGATCAGCCTGCTCGGTTCGCTCGTCGGTTCGCTGATCGGCTACGCGCTCGGCCATTTCGCGTTCGATCTGGTGCGCCCGCTGTTCGCCGATCTCGGCTGGCTGGCCAAACTGGACGAGCTCGTCGCGCAGTTGCGTGCCTCGCTGGCGGCCGATCCCTGGAAGGCGTTCTGGATGCTGGTGCTGGCCGGATTCCTGCCGATTCCGCTGAAGATCTTCACCTGGGCCTCGGGCATCGTCGGGCTGCCGCTGCCGGCGTTCGTCGCCGGCATGCTGATCGGGCGCGGCAAGCGCGTGTATCTCCTGTGCGGCGCGATCCGGCTCGGCGGCGCGCGCGTCGAACGGGCCCTGCACCGCTGGATCGAATGGATCGGCTGGGGCTTGCTCGTCGTCGTCGTCGCCTTGATCCTGTATTTCCGTTTCCTGCGCTGAACCTCGCCATGGGAAGAGCCGTGAGGATCCGATCCGGCAAGACGCTCGCCGTGTGCACGGCCTGCCTGCTCGCCGCCTGCGCCTCGAACGAGCCGGCGCCGGTGATCGACCGCTCGCTCGAATCCGCGCCGCACGCCTCGCCATCCGCCCCGCGCGGCCGTCGCACGCCGCCAGCGGAACCGGCGGCCGGCGAATACCGGGTCGTCGCCGGCGACACGCTGTACGCCATCGCCTTCAGGCACGGCCTCGATTACCGCGAACTGGCGGCGTGGAACCACATCGCGCCGCCGTATCGGATCTACGTCGGCCAGCAGCTGCGCCTGCGCGCGCCGGAGCCCGGCACGGCGCCGAGCGCCGCCGTCGCGCCGCCGGTCGTCGCCGAGAATCCACATGTGGACAATGCGGCAAAGCCGCCCGCGACGCCCGCGCCGGCGGCTCCCTCTACGGCCGCGCCGACGGACAACGCCGCACCCGCAGCGACGGACAAGCCCGCGCCGCGAGCCGTCGCCGCGGTACCGCCCGCCGCGACGCAGGGTGCCACGAAGCCGCCGGCGAATGCCGCGGCCGCAGCGACGGAACGTGCTCCCGAGCTCAATGCCGGCGGCGTGTCCTGGCGCTGGCCGGCGGCCGGCGAGGTGATCGGCACGTTCGTGGCCGGTGATCAGACGCATCAGGGCATCGACATCGCCGGCCGGGAAGGCGATCCGGTGGTCGCCGCCGCCGACGGCGACGTGGTGTACAGCGGCAACGGCCTGATCGGTTACGGCGAGCTCATCATCATCAAGCACAACGCCAATTTCCTGTCCGCCTACGGCCACAACCGCAAGCGCCTGGTGCAGGAAGGCGAACACGTGAAGGCCGGTCAGCGCATCGCCGAGATGGGCGCAAGCTCGGCCGCACGCGACGAACTGCACTTCGAGATCCGCAGGAACGGCAAACCGGTCAACCCGCTGGACTACCTGCCCGCGCGCTGACGCCGGGCGGCGGCGTCGGGAGTATGCTGTGGCCATGAACCCGTCTCCGTCCGACGAGCTCGACGCCGAGGAGTTGCTCGAACTCATCGACGCGGTGGAGACGCACGACGAGGAAGCGCGCAACTCGGCCGGCGTCTATCTCAACGAAATCGGCATGATTCCGCTGCTCGATGCCGACGCCGAGGCCGCGCTCGCGCAGCGCGTCCGCGCCGGCGACGCGGACGCGCGCCGGCAGATGATCGAGGCCAACCTGCGGCTGGTGGTCGCGGTCGCGCGCGGCCACGTCGGACGCGGCGTGCCGCTGCTCGATCTGATCGAGGAAGGCAACCTCGGTCTGATCCGCGCGGTGGAGAAATTCGATCCCGCACGCGGCGTGCGCTTCGCCACCTACGCCGTGTGGTGGATTCGCCAGGCCGTGCAGCACGCGCTCATGCACCAGGGCCGCACCGTGCGCCTGCCGGTGCACGTATTGCGCGAGTTCGCCCAAGTGTTGCGCGCCCGGCGCCAGTTCATGGCGCGGCACGGGCGCATGCCGAGCCGGGACGAACTGGCGCTGGCGGTCGGCAAGACCACGGACGAGGTGGCGGAGCTGTTCGCCGTCACCGAGCGCATCAGCTCGCTGGATGCACCGCTTTCCGAAAGCGACGACCGCGCGCTCATCGAGCAGCTCATGGTGAGCGGCGATGCGCCCGCGCCGCGCGCAGACGAGGCTGCCGGCGGACGCATCAACGATTGGCTCGCGCGCTTGCCCGAACGCCAGCGCTATGTGCTGGAGCACCGCTACGGGCTCAACGATCAAGGCATCAAGACCCTGGCCGAAATCGCCTGCGAACTCGGCCTGACGCGCGAACGGGTACGCCAGATCCAGCGCGAGGCCTTGCAGCGGCTGCGCGTCCTGGTCGAGCGCGAATCCGCCGCGCGCCCGTGACGGCCGCGCGTTCGCTCAGCCCTCGAGCAGGAACACGGCGACGACCTGGCGGCCTTCGCCGGCGAGCACGTTGAACGTGCGCGCGGCCGCGGCGTTGTCCATGGTTTCCACGCCGATACCGCGGCGCAGGAATTCGGCGAGCACCGCCGGCGGCGGAAACACCGGACGCGCGCCGGTGCCGAGCAGCACCACCTCCGGCTGCAAGGCGAGCACCGCGGCGATGGCAGCGTCGTCGAAGTCCTCGACGCGACGTGCGGGAAAATTCTCTGCGACCGCGGTGGCGCTGAGCAGCACGCTCCGAACGACGCGCCGGTCGATGATGGTGACCGAATGCGCATCGGCGTGGCGCAAGAAGAACTGGTGTTCGTTGCGATGTTCGGTGAGCAGCATGATCCCAAGTTCGCCACGCCGGTCAGGCGGGCAGGGCGAGTTTCGGCTGGTCCGGATTGCGGCGGTAGAAACAGGCCGTGCGGCCGATGCCCTGCACGAGCGCGGCGCCGGTGCCGTCGGCCAGCGCCGCGATCTGCGCCGTGCGCTCGGCGCGGTCCGGAGTACCGAGCTTGACCTTGACCAGCTCGTGCTGGTCGAGCGCACTGGAGAATTCCGCGATCAACGCCGGGGTGATGCCCTTGTTGCCGGTGAGAATCACGGGCTTCAGGGCATGCGCGAGGCCGCGCAGATAGCGACGCTGACTGGGACTCAGGTTCATGGACGCGAGGCGGATACGGCAGGCGCGGAGGAGAAAGGGTATCATGGCGCCCCGCAGCAAGCATGGCGGCGTGAAGAGGACGTGGCCCGCAGCAAATCCAGCGCGCGCTGGTTGAAGGAGCATTTCCGCGATCCCTACGTGCAGCGCGCCCAGGCGGAAGGCTGGCGCTCGCGCGCGGTGTTCAAGCTCGAGGAGATGCTGGAGCGCGATCGCCTGCTCCGACCCGGCATGGTGGTGGTCGACCTCGGCGCCGCACCCGGCGGCTGGTCGCAGATGGTGCGCGAGCGCCTGGGCGACCGCGGCCGGGTGATCGCGCTCGACATCCTGCCGATGCAGGGCATCGCCGGCGTTGAGTTCCTGCAGGGCGATTTCCGCGACCAAGCGGTGCTGGCGCGATTGGAAGCCCTGCTGAACGGCGCGCCGGTCGATCTTGTGCTCTCCGACATGGCCCCCAATATGAGCGGAGTGGACGAGGTCGATCAGGCACGGGCGATGCATCTTGCGGAATTGGCGCGGGATTTCGCCGCCGTGCACCTGAAACCCGGCGGCGCGTTGCTGGTCAAGTTGTTCCAGGGACGCGGGTTCGACGAATACGTCAGGAACTTGCGCTCGAGCTACGCGCGCGTCAGCATGCGCAAACCGAAGGCCTCGCGAGCGCGCAGCGCAGAGGTGTATGCGTTGGCGGTGGGAAAGCGAGGGCTGAGGGCTGAGGGCTGAGGGCCGCGGTGCGGTGAGTGAACCGATGAACGACATGACCAAGAATCTCCTGCTCTGGGTAGTGATCGCGATCGTCCTGGTCGTGGTGTTCCAGAGTTTCAATCCGCGCAGCGACGAGGCGACCAAGATCTCGTACTCCGAGTTCATGCAGCAGGTCGAGAACAACGCCATCTCGCAGGTGACGATCAGCGCGACCATTCCCTCCACCATCACCGGCAAGCGCAAGGACGGCAGCCCGCTGGTCACCACCGCGCCGATCGAGGACCGCGACATGGTCGCGACCATGCGTGCGCACGGCGTGGAGATCCGCCAGGAGCCCGCCGATACCGGCATGCCGCTCCTGCGCATCCTGCTCGACTGGGTGCCGTTCCTGATCTTCATCGCCCTGCTCGTGTACTTCATGCGGCAGATGCAGGCCGGCGCCGGCGGTCGCGGCGCGATGAGCTTCGGCCGTTCGCGCGCACGCCTGCAGGGCGAGGATCAGGTCAAGGTGACCTTCGCCGACGTCGCCGGCGTGGACGAGGCCAAGGAGGAGGTGCAGGAGCTGGTCGAGTTCCTGCGCGATCCGTCGAAGTTCCAGCGCCTCGGCGGCAAGATTCCGCGCGGCGTGCTGATGGTGGGGCCGCCCGGCACTGGCAAGACCCTGCTCGCCAAGGCGATCGCCGGCGAAGCCAAGGTGCCGTTCTTCACCATCTCCGGTTCGGATTTCGTCGAGATGTTCGTCGGCGTCGGCGCGAGCCGCGTGCGCGACATGTTCGAGCAGGCGAAGAAGCACGCGCCGTGCATCATCTTCATCGACGAGATCGATGCGGTCGGCCGCCACCGCGGCGCCGGCTTGGGTGGCGGTCACGACGAGCGCGAGCAGACGTTGAACCAGTTGCTGGTCGAGATGGACGGGTTCGAGGGCAACGAGGGCATCATCGTCATCGCCGCGACGAACCGGCCGGATGTGCTCGATCCGGCGCTGCTGCGTCCGGGCCGGTTCGACCGCCAGGTGGTCGTGCCGCTGCCGGACATCCGCGGCCGCGAGCAGATCCTCAAGGTGCACATGCGCAAGGTGCCGCTGGCGCCGGACGTCGACGCCACCGTGATCGCGCGCGGCACGCCGGGTTTCTCCGGCGCCGATCTCGCCAACCTGGTCAACGAGGCGGCGCTGTTCGCCGCGCGTGAGAACGCGCGGGCCGTGACCATGGAGCACCTGGAGAAGGCCAAGGACAAGATCATGATGGGCACGGAACGCAAGTCGATGGTGATGAGCGAGCAGGAGAAGAAGCTCACCGCCTACCACGAGGCCGGGCACGCGATCGTCGGTCGCCTGGTGCCGGAGCACGATCCGGTATACAAGGTCACCATCATTCCGCGCGGCCGCGCGCTCGGCGTGACCATGTATCTGCCCGAGCAGGACCGCTACAGCCACAACAAGACCGAACTCGAAAGCCGCCTCGCCAGCCTGTACGGCGGCCGCGTCGCGGAGGAGCTCGTGTTCGGCCCGGACAAGGTCACCACCGGCGCCGCCAACGACATCCAGCGCGCGACCCAGCTCGCGCGCAACATGGTCACGAAGTACGGCTTGAGCGACGAACTCGGGCCGATGACCTACGGCGAGGACGACGAGGAAGTGTTCCTCGGCCGCTCGGTGACGCAGCACAAGAACGTCTCCGACGAGACCGCGCGCAAGATCGACGAGGAGGTGCGCAAACTGATCGACGCCGCCTACCAGCGCGCCAAGGAGATCCTGCTCGCCAACCTCGACAAGCTGCATCTGATGGCCGAGACCCTGCTCGAGTACGAGACCATCGACGGCGATCAGATCGATGCGATCATGCAGGGCCGCAAACCCGGACCGCCGAAGGATTGGCAGCGGTCGGACGATACCGGCGCGGGCGGCGCATCCGACGTCGGCAAGCCGACGGCGCCGATCGGCGGCGCGGCGACGCAGCACTGACGGAAATGTGAGCAGTGAGCAGTGAGCGGGAAGAGCCGCATGCTCGCGGAATTCGGAAATCGGCCGCTCGCTGACGCTCGCTCAATCGGAAATCGGAAGAGTATTCATGTCGCGGAAGGAGGGCTGAGGGCCAAGGGCTGAGGGCTGAGGGCTGCAGCTCTTCGCACTTCCCACTCCCCACTCCCCCCTCCCCACTCACCACCCCCCACCCCCCACTCCCCACTCCCCACCCCCCCCTCCCACCCCCCCACC
>JAJPHA010000036.1 GCA_021325475.1 Rhodanobacteraceae bacterium
CGTTGCGAACGGATGAAAATTCCACGCAAAACTCGGTCGTTCCGGGCGGGCCGGTTTTTCGCTTCGCTTGCAATGAAAGATCTGCAAGCGGAGCGAACGACGTATCAACCTGCGACGGACGAGTCGTATACGGAGTCTTCATCCCTTCACAAAATCCTCGTGCAGGTCCTCCGAGGGAGGCTCTGCTTTCGAGGTGTTTCTTGGTTACTTCTTTGCACCAGCAAAGAAGTGACCCGCTCGGCCTGCGGCCGAGCGGAAGCTTTGCTCTTGTGGCTGGAGAAGAAAACCGCCTGCTGAGGTTCGACGCTAATCATGTGGCGCGATGTGTCGGCGGAGCGGACCACGGATCGTCGGGCCAGGGGCGAGCCGGCGCGCGGGTGCGCGCTCGTCGGAGCGCGCACGTGCCGGCGAGCGCCCGCAGCAGGGACTGCGCAGGGCGGGCGTCACACGGCGAGGCAGGAGCCGAGCCGATGTGACCCGCATCCCGTGCCGGGTTCAGGTGCCGCGCGGCTTGGCGCGATGTGTCGGCGGAGCGGACCACGGATCGTCGGGCCAGGGATGCCTCGGATAGCGCCCCTTGAGTTCCTTCTTCACCTCGGGATAGGTGCGCTCCCAGAAGCCGCGCAGATCCTGGGTGACCTGGATCGGCCGCTGCGCCGGCGACAGCAGGTGCAGCACCACCGGCACGCGGCCCCTGGCGATGCGCGGGGTGTCGGCGAGACCGAACAGTTCCTGCAGCTTGACCGCGAGCACCGGTGGCTGGTCGAGCGCGTAGTCGAGCCGGCGCGCGTTGCCGCTCGGTACGACGATCGTCTCCGGCGCGTATTCGTCCAGCGCACGGCGCTGCGCATAGTCGAGCCGCGTCAGCAGCGCCTCGCTCAGCGACGCCGACGTCAGCGCGTCGAGCCGGGTCTTGCCGGCGAGCGCCGGCGCGAGCCATTCCTCGAGCGATGCGAGCAGCGCCGTGTCCGATAGATCCGGCAGACCGAGCTCCGGACACCACGCGCGCAGGCACGCCACGCGCACGCGCAGGCGCTGCGCCGCCTCGCTCCAGGGCAGCGCGGCGAGGCCGAGCTCGCGCACCGCGGCGAGCAGCGCCGGCAGCGCTTCGGTCGCGTCCACCGGCACGCTGCGCCGTTCCAGCGCCAGCGCGGCGAAGCGACGTTGCTCGAACGCCTCCAGCGCGCGCATGGCGGCGTTCCAGCGCACCTGGCGCTCGCGCACGAAGCGTTCGGCGAAGTCGCGCTCGAGCAGCGCCGGATCGAACGGTGCGGCGACGAGGATCCGGCTGTCGCGTTCGTCGAAGCGCAGGTCGGCGACGACCAGCCACGGCTCGCCGTATAAGTGTGTACTTTGCGACAAATTCGCGCCGCGGCCGTTGCTCAGCCGGTAGCGGCGCGGCTCGTCGGCGTCCTGGCGCGCCACCCGGTCGGGAAAGGCGTGCAGCAGCAGATTGCCCGCGGCCAGCGCGTCGTGGCGGTGGTCCGTATCGGCGCGCACGGCAAAGCGGCGGCGCCAGCCCGCGGCCGCCCGATCGATCGCGGCGAGCGCGGCCGGATCCGCGCCGTGGGCGCGCGCCGACGCGGGCCGTTGGTGATGGGCCTGGAGCGCGGCCAGGCGCGTGCGGAAATCGTCGCTGCGCGCATCCGCGCCGCGCAACGGATCGCGCGCTTCGAGCAGGGCGACGAGATCGCAGGCGAGCGCCTGCGCCCCCGCCGGCGCGCGCAGCACCAGCGCGGCCAGACGCGGCGCCGCGCCGGTGGCGAGCATGCGGCGACCGAGTTCGGTGATGCGGCCGGCGCCGTCCAGCGCGCCGAGCAGGACCAGCAGATCGCGCGCGCTGGCGAGCGCGCCGGGCGGCGGCGGATCGAGCCAGCGCAAGGCGTCGGTGCCCCACGCGGCGAGTTCGAGGGCGAGCCCCGACAGCTCCACCTGGGTGATTTCCGGCCGCCGTGCCGGCGTCAGGCGCTGGCTTTGCGGCCACAGCCGGTAGGCGATGCCGCTCGCCACGCGGCCGGCGCGGCCGGCGCGCTGATCGGCCGAGGCCTGCGAAATCGGCACCGTTTCCAGGCGCGTGAATCCGGAGTTGGGATCGTAGCGCGGCTCGCGCGCCAGGCCGAGATCGATCACCGCGCGCACGCCGGGCAAGGTGACGCTCGACTCGGCGACATTGGTGGCGAGCACGACGCGCCGCGTTCCCGCGGCCGCCGGCGCCAGCGCGGCGTGCTGCTCGGCGAGCGACAATTCGCCGTGCAGCGACACCAGTTCAATCCGGTATTCGCTCGCTCCCGCGTCGTGCGCGTGGCGCGTGAGCGGTGCCAACGCCGCGCGCGCCTGTTCGATCTCGCGCCGGCCGGGCAGGAACACGAGCACGTCGCCGTCGATCTCGGCGAGCGCGATCTCGACCGTGCGGCGCAGGTGGAACGGCCACGCCTCGTGCGCGCGCGCCGGCGGATGTTCGATGCGCACCGGAAAGCTGCGTCCGGCGCTGACCAGTCGCGGCGCGTCGAACCAGCGCGCCACGCGCTCGCCGTCGAGCGTGGCCGACAGGATCACCAGGCGCAGGTCTGGCCGCAACGACCCCTGCACGTCGAGCGCCAGCGCCGCGCCGAGGTCGCCGTGCAGATGGCGTTCGTGGAATTCGTCGAACAGGATCGCACCGACGTCGGCCAGTTCCGGATCGGACTGGATGCGGCGTGTGAGGATGCCCTCGGTCAGCACCTCGATGCGCGTGCGCGCCGACACCCGCGCCTCGAAGCGGATGCGGTAGCCGACCGTCGCCCCCACTGCCTCACCGAGCTGCGCGGCCATGAATTCGGCCGCGGCGCGGGCGGCGATGCGGCGCGGTTCCAGCAACAGAATCCGGCGCCCGGCGAGCCAGTCGGCGTCGAGCAGCGCGAGCGGCACCTGGGTGGTCTTGCCGGCGCCGGGCGGGGCCTCGAGTACCAGCCGCGGGTGCGCGGCGAGGCGGCGGCCGAGCTCGGGCAGCACCTCGGCGATCGGAAAAAGTATACTCTTGTTCAACGCGGACGGGTTCCGTTGCGGCCGTCGCCCAGTGTGCCGCAGCCGGGCGCGGGCAGGGAGTGCCCGGCGCAAAAACGACGATCCCGCCACGCGGGCGGGATCGTGCGCGGTGCCGGGCGCGGCCGACTATTCGCAGACAATGCCGTTGATGTTGGCCAGCCGGGTCCACGTGCGCGTCCCGCTGCCCCGCGGGCCATTGGTTTGCGAGTCGGTGCTGCCGCTGTAACTGAACACCATGGTGTTGCAGTCGGGGAACTGGAAACTCATCGTGCCCCAGGGTTTCTGGTTGGCCGAGGCGCCGAAATTCCCGGCAAAGCCGCCACCCGTGTAGTAATAGGTCGGCAGGTTGTTGACGGCCCGGTCGCCGATATTGATGGAGCCGGCCGCAATCAGCCAGAACGGGAGGCCCAGCGGATCGAAGGTGTACCACGCCGCGCTGAAGAAGCGTTGGGTCGTTCCGATGTCGTACACCTGCACCAGCATGCCCTCGCCGCTGTGATTGGGGTCGTACCAATTCGAGCTCAGGTAGCCGCTGATCGGCAACGGCTGCGCCGCGTCGGCATAGTTCACCGGATTGTAGGTGGGCAACGGGAAGGAGACGGTCTGATGGAACCCCCCGGTCAGCAGATTGTCGACGTACAGGGTGAACGGCTGGTTGTAGTCGAACTGCGGCGTGCTGTTGCTGTAGTAGTTCTCGAGTACGTAGACGTTGCTGTCGATCAGCGGCGTGAGCGCGTAGGTCGCGGTGAAGAACGTGTTGGGGTCGTCGGCGAGACGAATGGGGTAATCGACCGCGCTGCCCTGGGTGACGGTCACGCTCGGAAACGTCGGATAGCGCGTCGCATTGCCCTCGTTCGCGCTGGACCGGTCGATCTCGAGCAGAGTGGCGGACTTGCCGCCGCTGCAAACCACCCGGAATACGTACACGTTGACGTATTCCGAATACGCTTGCTCACCGGCGTCGGACGACGTTGGATCGCCGGGCAACAGAACCTGCGCAGTGAGCGCCTCATTGGGCTGACGTTGCCAGAGTCCGAGCGCCATCGGCGCTTCCAGGCAGCTCGGCGGATAGGCGCGCACCGGATTGGCGAACGCTTCGGCGGGTTTGGTGCCGCCGGCGGCCTGGGCGCTCGGCGCGGTGTGGCCGCGCGCGGCGAGCGCCTGCACCTGGGCGCGGGTCTGGTTGACCCGGTTCCAATCGATGCGCGGCGTCGCGGCGGGCGAATCGGCGGCGACCGCGGGGGCGCCGAGCCACGCCGCGCAGATCAAGAGGCAAGCGAACGATGAACGCATGACGATCTCCTCGATGGGCGCGATGGCGCGGGCAGAGTGTGCCGCGCCGGGTTAATCACGCGTGAACGGTCGCGATCTTGGCATAATGCGCGCCCTTTGTTGACGGACGCGGCGCATGAGGCTGATCGACATCGGCGCCAATCTGACCCACAGCGCGTTCCGGCACGACCTCCCGGCCGTGCTCGCGCGCGCGCACGGTGCGGGTGTGACGCGGATGATCGTGACCGGCGCCGATGCCGCCGGATCGCAGGCGGCGCTGGCGCTCGCCCGCGCGCACCCGGGCGTGCTCTATGCCACGGCCGGCGTGCATCCGCATCATGCGCGCGACTTCGACGATCCGACCGAGACACGGCTGCGCGAGCTGCATGCGCAGCCCGAGGTCGTGGCGGTCGGCGAAACCGGGCTCGACTACCACCGCAATTTCTCGCCGCGCGAGGCGCAGCTCGCCGCGTTCGAACGCCAGCTCGCGCTCGCCATCGCCTGCGGCAAGCCGCTGTTCCTGCACCAGCGCGACGCACATGCCGATTTCCTCGCCTGTCTCGACAACGTGCAGGGCAAGATCGGCCGCGCGGTGGTGCACTGCTTCACCGGCGAGCGGCAGGAGCTGTTCGATTATCTCGACCGCGGCTTTCACATCGGCATCACCGGCTGGATCTGCGATGAGCGCCGCGGCGCGCACTTGCGCGAGCTGGTGCGCGCCATTCCCGCCGAGCGGCTGATGCTGGAGACCGATGCGCCGTACCTGCTGCCGCGCAACCTGCGGCCGATGCCCTCACACCGGCGCAACGAGCCGATGTATCTCGCCCACATCTGCGCCGAGGTCGCGCGCGATCGCGGCGAAGATCCGGCGACCACCGCCGCGCACGCCAGCGCCACGACCATCGCGTTCTTCGATCTGCCGCCGGCGTAGCGCGCCGCGGCGTTACGAGCGCAGGCCGACGCCGCGATACAGCAGATTCAGGCACACCGCGCCGAACGCGACGACGAAGCCGAGCATGACGACGTAGGCCCAGGCGAGGCTGATGTCGGACGTGCCGAGCAGGCCGTAGCGAAAGGCGTTGACCATGTACAGGATCGGATTGGCGTGGGACAGCTCGCGCCACGGCGACGGCAGTTGCGCGACGTTGTAGAACACGCCGCCGAGGTAGGTGAGCGGGGTCAGCACGAAGGTCGGGATGATGGCGATGTCGTCGAACTTGCGCGCGTAGATCGCGTTGATGAAGCCGAGCAGGCCGAAGATCACCGCGGCGAGCAGGAACGTGCTCAGCGTGACCAGCGGGTGATACAGGTGGATGCGAGTGAAGAACAGCGAGATCCCGAGCACGATGACGCCGACCATCAGGCCGCGCAGCACCGCGCCGGCGACGTAGCCGGCGAGA
>JAJPHA010000056.1 GCA_021325475.1 Rhodanobacteraceae bacterium
CGCGCCGCCGGAGCGCAGGAACCGGAGTTTACTGGTAGTAAATGAGGATTCCGAGCACCGCCGGCGCGTGAGCCGTCGAGCGCAGCAGATTTTGAGATAGGTTCTAGATTGCGTGTGCTCTCCGGGCGCGAGGTTTGCGCGCTGCTGGCCGAGCATGGCTTCGTGGAGGTGCGCCATCGTGGCAGCCACGTCGTCATGCAGCGGCGCGAGGCGAGCGGCACGACGACGGTTCCGGTTCCCGATCACAAGGAACTCCGGTCCGCTGCTGTCGATCATTCGGCAGTCCGGAGTTCCGCGCAACCTGTTTGAAACGAATTGACTGCAAGGAGCTTGGCCATGAAACCCCCCGTCCGCATTCTCGTCACCGGCGCCGCCGGCCAGATCGGCTACGCGCTGCTGTTCCGCATCGCCGCCGGCGACATGCTCGGGCCCGACCAGCCGGTGATCCTGCACCTGCTCGAGATCACGCCGGCATTGCCGGCGCTGAACGGCGTGGTGATGGAGCTCAACGACTGCGCCTTTCCGCTGCTCGCCGGCGTCGTCGCCACCGACGACGTCAACGTCGCGGCGAAGGACGTCGATTTCGCCCTGCTGGTCGGCGCGCGGCCGCGCGGTCCGGGCATGGAGCGCAAGGACCTGCTCGAGGCCAACGGCGCGATCTTCGCGCCACAGGGCCGGGCGCTGAACGCGCACGCCAAGCGTTCGGTCAAGGTGCTGGTGGTCGGCAATCCGGCGAACACCAACGCGCTGATCGCGCAAGCCAACGCCCCCGAGCTCGATCCGAACTGCTTCACGGCGATGGTGCGGCTGGACCACAACCGCGCGCTCGGCCAGCTCGCCGAGAAGACCGGCGCGCGCACCACCGACATCCGCAAGGTGACGATCTGGGGCAATCATTCCTCCACGCAATATCCCGATCTGCACCACGCCACCGTGAACGGCAAGCCGGCGCTCGGACTGGTGGACGAAAAATGGTACAAGGAAACTTTTATACCGACGGTGCAGCAGCGCGGCGCGGCGATCATCAAGGCGCGCGGCGCCTCCAGCGCGGCCTCGGCGGCCTCCGCCGCGATCGACCACATGCGCACCTGGGTGCACGGCACTGCCGACGGCGACTGGGTGTCGATGGCGGTGCCGGCCGACGGCAGCTACGGTATCCGGCCAGGCGTGATCTACGGCTATCCGGTCACGTGCAAGAATGGACAATTCCGCATCGTGACCGGCCTCGACATCAATTCCTTCTCGCGCCAGCGCATGGACGCCACCGACAAGGAACTGCGCGAGGAGCGCGCCGGCGTCGAGCAGCTGCTCGGCCGGCGCTGAGCACCGGTGCCGTCCGGCATGACTTCCGGTACAGGGCGGCTGCATGCCGCCCGGCCAAACTCGCACATTCGTTGACTCAAGGAATCTCTGAACAAACGGAGGATGCAGCCGTGGTTCTTTGAGCCCCCTTACGTCAAGGGGCGATCAAACCCTTGCGCAGCAAGGGTTTGATGGGGTTGTGGAGGTGCGTCGCCACAGCCGAAAACAGCAACATCGGGATTTGATCAGACCTTCCTCAAATAGGGGAGCCACGATGAACCGACTCGCACTTGCCGCCGGCCTGCTGCTCGGCGCCGTCTCCGCCCATGCCGCCGAAGGCATGTGGACGCCGGACAACCTGCCGCTCGCCGAGCTCAAGGCGCGCTACCACTTCGCGCCGACTGCGGCGTGGATTGCCCACGCCCAGCATGCCGCGCTGCGCCTGGCCGGCGGCTGCTCCGGTTCGTTCGTGTCGCCGAACGGGCTGGTGCTGACCAATCACCACTGCGTCAATTCCTGTGTCCAGCAGCTCTCCAGCGCCGAGCACGATTTCATCCAGAGCGGCTTCTACGCGCGCGAGGAGAAGGACGAGATCAAGTGCCCCGAGATCGAGCTCAACCGGCTCGACACGATCACCGACGTCACCGCGCGGGTGAAGCAGGCGACCGCGGGCAAGAGCGGCGAGGACTACAGCAAGGCCGAGAAGGCGGTCAAGTCCGAGATCGAGAAGGAATGCGTCGGCGGCGACGCCGCGCACACCCGCTGCGACGTGGTCAGCCTCTACCACGGCGGCGTGTACGATGTATACAAGTACCACCGCTACCAGGACGTGCGCCTGGTGTTCGCGCCGGAACTGGCGATGGCGTTCTTCGGCGGCGACCCGGACAATTTCAATTTCCCGCGTTACGACCTCGACATGGGTGTGCTGCGCGCCTGGGAGAACGACAAACCGGCGCAGGTGAAGGACTATTTCCCGTTCTCGCGAAACGGCGCGGCCGAGGGCGAACTCACCATCACCGTCGGCAATCCCGGCGGCACCGATCGCCAGCTCACCATCGCCCAGCTCGAAACCACGCGCGACGTCGATACCCTGCATCGCCTGCTGCTGCTGGCCGAGGAACGCGGCGTGCTCGAGCAGTTCCGCTCACAGGGTGCCGAGCCGTGGCGCATCGCCGAGAGCGATCTGTTCTTCGTCGAGAACTCGTTCAAGGCGCTCAAGGGCCGGCTCGAGGCATTGCAGGATCCGGAGGTGTTCAACTTCAAGCGCAAGCAGGAAGCGGAGCTGCGCGCCTGGGTCGATGCCGATCCCGCGCGCAAGGCCAAGTACGGCGCGGCCTGGGACGAGATCGCCCGCGCCCAGCTCACCTGGCGCAACCTCAGCGTGCCGTACAGCTTCATCGAGCGCGGCCTCGGCTTCGGCTCGAAGTATTTCGGCTATGCGCGCGCGCTGGTGCGTGGCGCCGAGGAGCGGCGCAAGCCGAACGCCGAACGCCTGCGCGAGTTCACCGATTCGGCGCTGCCGAGCGTGGAGCAGCGGCTGTTCTCGACCGCGCCGGTGTATCCGGAATTCGAGAAGGTCAAGCTCGCCTGGTCGCTCACCAAGCTGCGCGAGTGGCTCGGTGCGGACGATCCGTTCGTGCGCGAGGTGCTCGGCAAGGAATCGCCGGAGGCGCTGGCCGGACGCCTGATCGCCGGTACCAAGCTCGGCGATCCGACCGTGCGCCGCGCGTTGTGGAACGACGGCGGCGACGCCGTCGCCAAATCGGACGACCCGTTCATCGCGCTGGCGCGCCGCATCGACGGCGAGGCGCGCGCCATCCGCAAGCGCTACGAGAACGAGGTCGAGTCCGTGATCGACAAGAACTCCGAACTGATCGCCGCGGCGCGGTTCGAGAAGTACGGCACCAGCGTCTATCCCGATGCCACCTTCACCCAGCGCTTCTCGTTCGGCGAGGTGAAGGGCTGGGAGGAGCACGGCAAATGGATCGAGCCGTTCACCACGCTCGGCGGCGCCTTCGCGCGCGCCACCGGCTTCGATCCGTTCAAGCTGCCGCAGAGCTGGCTCGACGCCAGGGAGCGCCTGAACCTCGCGCAGCGCTTCAACTTCGTCACCACCAACGACATCATCGGCGGCAACTCCGGCAGTCCGATGATCAACCGCGACGGCGAGATCGTCGGCCTCGTGTTCGACGGCAACATCGAATCGCTCGGCGGCGACTTCTGGTTCGACGAGCGCGTCAATCGCACCGTCGCGGTGCACTCCGGCGCGATCCTCGAGGCGCTGCACAAAGTATACAAGGCCGAGCGCCTGGCGAAGGAGCTGGAGGCGGCGCGCAAGCGCTGAGCCGCGCGGCTCAGCGCCAGTGGCCGGGGATCCAGACGTTGCCGTACGGGCCGCCCCAGTGGCCGGGCACCCAGACCGCGCCGTAGTACGGCCGCGCCGGATAGTAGACGCAGCCGCCGGCGGCGAGCGGCGCGATCAGGACGATGGCCAGCAGCAGAGCGTTCACGGTGCGTCGCATGGTCTTCTCCTCGGTGGACGACTGGCCCGGAACAACGCGGCGCAGTCGCGCCTGTTGACCCGGCGCGGCGGCACGTGCAGCGGCGGTTCAGGCAGCGCGCACGATTTCGCGGTGCGCTAAAATGCGGCTTTTCCCGGAGGTCGCATGAGTCAACACTCGCCCGGCGCGCGCTTCCGCGCCGCGCTCGCCGCCGAGCGGCCGCTGCAGATCGTCGGCACGATCAACGCCAATCACGCGCTGCTTGCCCGGCGCGCCGGCTATCGCGCGATCTACCTGTCCGGCGGCGGCGTCGCGGCCGGCTCGCTCGGTCTGCCGGATCTCGGCATCAACACGCTCGACGACGTGCTCACCGACGTGCGCCGCATCACCGACGTCTGCGAGCTGCCGCTCCTGGTCGACATCGACACCGGCTTCGGCCCGAGCGCGTTCAACATCGCGCGCACGGTGAAGTCGCTGATCAAGTTCGGCGCGGCGGCCTGCCACATCGAGGACCAGGTCGGCGCCAAGCGCTGCGGCCACCGGCCCGGCAAGGAAATCGTCTCGCAACAGGAAATGGCCGACCGGGTGAAAGCGGCGGTGGACGCGAAGACCGATGCCGATTTCTTCCTGATCGCGCGCACCGACGCGATCGCGGCGGAAGGCGTGGACGCGGCGATCGAGCGCGCGCTCGCCTGCGTCGCGGCCGGCGCGGACGGCATCTTCGCCGAGGCGGCGCAGGACCTCGAGACCTACCGCCGATTCGTCGCGGCGGTGCGCGTGCCGGTGCTCGCCAACCTCACCGAGTTCGGCCAGACGCCGCTGTTCTCGATCGAGGAATTGCGCGGCGTCGGCGTGGCGATCGCGCTGTATCCGCTGTCGGCGTTCCGGGCCATGAACAAGGCGGCGGAAAATGTATACACGGCGATCCGCCGCGACGGCCACCAGAAGAACGTGCTCGACACGATGCAGACGCGCGAGGAACTGTACGACCGCATCGGCTACCACGACTACGAACGCAGGCTCGACGCCCTTTTCCGGAAACCGTGATCCCATGAACGAACCCGCCCAGATCCTTCCCAAGGCCAAGAAATCCGTCGCGCTCTCCGGCGTCGCCGCCGGCAACACCGCGTTGTGCACGGTCGGCCGCACCGGCAACGACCTGCACTACCGCGGCTACGACATCCTCGACTTCGCCACCACCGCCGAATTCGAGGAGATCGCCTATCTGCTCGTGCACGGCAAGCTGCCGAATCGCGCCGAGCTCACGGCGTACAAGGCCAGGCTCAAATCGCTGCGCGGCATTCCGGCTGCGGTGAAAGCCGTACTGGAGCAATTGCCGTCGTCGTCGCATCCGATGGACGTGATGCGCACCGCGGTGTCCGCGCTCGGCTGCGCGCTGCCGGAGAAGGACGACCACAATCATCCCGGCGCGCGCGACATCGCCGACCGGCTGCTGGCCTCGCTCGGTTCGATGCTGCTGTACTGGTATCACTTCGCGGTCAACGGCAGGCGCATCGAGGTCGAGACCGACGACGATTCCATCGGCGGCCATTTCCTGCACCTGCTGCACGGCACGCCGCCGAGCGCGCTCTGGGTGCGCGCGATGCACACCTCGCTCATCCTCTACGCCGAGCACGAGTTCAACGCCAGCACCTTCGCCGCGCGCGTGATCGCCGGCACCGGCAGCGACATGTATTCCTGCATCGCCGGCGCGATCGGCGCGCTGCGCGGCCCGAAGCACGGCGGCGCCAACGAGGCGGCGTTCGAGATCCAGAAGCGCTACGACTCGCCGGACGAGGCCGAGGCCGACATCCGCGCCCGGGTCGAACGCAAGGAAGTGATCATCGGCTTCGGCCATCCGGTCTACACCACCGGCGATCCGCGCAATCGGGTGATCAAGGAAGTCGCGCGCGAGCTGTCCGCCGCGCAGAACAACATGAAGATGTTCGCCATCGCCGAGCGCCTGGAAGCGGTGATGTGGGACGCCAAGAAGATGTTCCCCAATCTCGACTGGTTCAGCGCGGTGAGCTATCACATGCTCGGCGTGCCGACGGCGATGTTCACGCCGCTGTTCGTGATTTCGCGCACGAGCGGCTGGAGCGCGCACGTCATCGAGCAGCGCATCGACGGCAAGATCATCCGGCCGAGCGCGCACTACGTCGGCCCGGAGAACCTGCCGTTCGTGCCGATCGACCGGCGCTGACGGCCACACGAGTTTTCGCCACGCCGCCACCGCGCCGGCGCCGGAGTACAATGCCGGTGTCGTGGTGGCGGCGCACGGGTTCAGCGCCGCCGCGTTCGAGCGATCGCGTTTGCGAGGTGAAAGCCATGAAATGCCCGGCGTCGTTGGCGATATCCCTGTTGCTCGCGGCGGCGGCCGCGCCGGCGGCGGAGAATGCCGAGTTCGACCGCGTGTCCGCGGGCGACTATGCGGCGATGCTGCGCGACGCGACGCACGCCTACAATCGCAAGGACTACGCGCAGGCGTTCCCGCAGCTCCAGCGTCTGGCCTGCGCCGGCGACAAGGCCAGCCAGTACCTGCTCGGCGGCATGTACATCCTCGGCCAGGGCACCGCCAAGGACGATCTGACCGGCTACGCCTGGATCAAGCTCGCCGCGGAGTTCAGCTTCAGCGACTACACCTCGCTCGCCGCCAAGCTCGAACAGGCGCTCGAGCCGGCGCGCCGCGAGCAGGGCAACGCCAAGGCCGAGGACTTGCGCAAGCGCTACGGCCTGATCGCCACCGGCATGAGCTGCCACGGCGAGCCGCGTCACGGCGGCTACGTGATCGACACGGTGATCTGCACGCCGCCGAGCGAAGGCGTGGGCTCGGTGCGGCTGCGGCGCTGCCTTGAGGCGAAGTGACGCGCCTACGGCAGGCGCGCGAACAGCACGGCGATATAAGCCAGGAACAGCAACCCGGTCAGGAACGGCAGCAGCCGGTGCCATGTCTCGCGCGCGGTCAGCATGGCGCTCGCGGCGATGATGAGGAAGCCGCCGTGGAAGGCGAGGTTGACGGGGGCGGTCAAGTGTCCGCTCAGCACCAGGTCCTTGGCCAGACTGGCGAGCGCAGTCAGCAGGAACAGGCCGAAGAACAAACGGTGGTGACCGAAATAGTGCGCGCGCAGGTCCACCGCTTCGCCGAAGAAATCGGGCAGGACCAGGGCGGCGACCAGGTACAGCAGCACGTTCTGCAACAGCACGAAGGAGAAACCGAGGAACGTCCAGTTCTCGACGTGGCGCAGGCCGAACATCGCCCACCATGATTGCACGGCGACGATCAGCACCAGCACGGCCCAGGTGACCGGCAACCAGTACATCCGCACCCGAACGCGCGCGAGCACCAGGCCGCGCAGACCCTTCAGGATCTGGGTGATGGCCAGACCGAGAATGATCGACAGCAGCACCGACAGATAGCTGAACTGGTCCATCGCCCGGTGCCCAGGCTAGACGAAGCGCGGCCGGGTCACGGCGAAGGCGGCGGCGAACAGCACGGCAAAGCCGAGATCGACCACGCCGAACAGCACGTCCTGCGCGTGCAGACGTCCTTGCAGGTACAGGATGACGGCCGGTACGCCATAGCCGAGTTTTTCCAGGATCGCCGGCAACATCAACAGCCGCAAGCGCAGCGGATCGCGGGCGATGACGAAAAACGCCGCCTGCCAGGCGAGCCCCGCGCCGACGAAACCGTAGTAGAACGCCGGGTGCGTGATCGGCGGCGGGTCGCGTTCGCCGATCAGATCGAACATGAAGTACAGCGGCGTCAGAACGATCACGCCCCAGATCGCCGCGATCAGGAATACCGCTCTCGCGAACTTCATCTCGCCGTTCCCTTTCGCCGCCGGCAGCGGCGGCTAGGATCGCATCCTCGCCGGCGCCGGGCAATGCGCCGGGCGAAGAACGCCGCTCGGGGAAGGGCTGAATCAATCTCCATGTTGCTGTCTTCGGCTGCCGGTGCCGCACCTCCACAACTTCCATCAAACCCTTGCGCGCAAGGGTTTGATCGCCCCCTTGACTCAAGGGGGCTGAAAAAGCCAAGGCTGTATCCTCCGTTTGTTCAGAGATTCCTCAGGCGAGTGCGTCGCCGGGGCGCGGCGGTCGCGGTTCGCCGGAGGAGAGGACGATGGTCTCGACCTCCTCGACCGGGTCGATGGACGCGGCCGGCACCGTGCCGTGCTTTTCCTGGCGGTGCTTGAACGCGGCGAGGCATTGCGCCATCTCGTCGCTGCGCGCGCGGATCGTCTGGAAGCCCTGGCGCACGCTCACCGCACGGATGTGCGCCTGCTTCTGCGCCAGATTCTGCATCTTGCGCTCCGGCGGAGGCGGCGCGGCGGTGCCGAACACGCGATCGACCACGCGGTCCAGGAAGCCGGCGACCGAGTGCATTTTCGTTTGGGGAACGGTGCGCATGACTGCCTCCTCGAAACCCACCGGCCTGCCGTGGCCCGGTCATCGGTGTCGCCGAAACATCGGCTCGGGAGAAGTGGAGCATCAAGCGTGCCAAATTGGGACGCGCGTCACACTTTTCGCCGACGGTTCGCGGCGGAACGTGTCAGCGGCCGCGGCCGAGCTCCTCGAAGCGAACGTTCTGAATGGCATACGATTTCCAGTCGCGGTAGTCGAAATGCCACCATTCGTACTCGTACACGGTGAAGCCTTCGGCCTCCATGTGTCGGCGCAGCAGGTCGCGCAGGTGACGCGCCGTGTCGCTGCCGCCGGTGTAGGTCGGGTAGGCGCGCTCGGACATCTCGTCGTACAGGCTCGGCATCTCGACCGCGCGGCCGGTGCGCAGGTCGTACAGGGTGAGATCGACGGCGCAGCCGCGATTGTGGCGCGAGCCGGTGGCCGGATCGGCGACGAAGCGGTGCTTGTCCGCCGGTGTCGCGTCCCAGAACAGCCTGGTCACGTACCAGGGCCGATAGGCGTCGTGCACCAGCAGGCCGTAGCCTTCCCTGGCGAGCGCGCGATGGACGCGCACCAGAGCCTCCGCCGCGGGACGCTGCAGGAACGCGCGCGCCTGGCTGTATACCGGTGTGCCAAGGAAATTGCGCGCGCTGGCGTAGCGGATGTCGAGCTTGATGGTCGGATCGAGCGTGTTGAGCTCGACCAGGTCCGGCGCGCGGAATTCGCCGGTTTCCGCCGGCGGCGTCGCCGCGAGCGCGAGCGGCAGCAGTTCGGCCACCGGCCGGACCGGCGCGATATGGAAGATCGGCGGCGCCTCGGGCGGACGCTCCGCGGCGCAGCCGAGCAGGGCGAGCGCGAGCAGCAGCCACGCCCGGCCGCGATGGTGGGCGCACGCGAGCGGATCGGAACGCGCGCTCATGGCTCCGCTCCGACCACGAGCAGGTCGAAGCCGTCGGCGCCTGCGGCGGCAAGGTAGATGCGGTGCGTGGTCGGGTCGAGCGCCATGGTGCGCGCGCTGCGCTGCGTCGGGATTTCGGCGAGGACGCGGTAGGCGTCGGCGGAGTCCTGGCGGATCACGCTCAGCGTGCCGTCGATGCCGTTGGCGCTGAACACCAGATGCCGCGCGGCGTCGTAGATCGCGCCATCCGGCCCGCGACCGATGCGGACGCTCGCCACCGCATGACCGTCGTCGGCATCCGTCACCGCCATGCGCTGATTCTGGCACACCGAAAACAGGCGGCGGCGTTCGGCATCGAGCGCGAGGTCGGTCGGCTCGGCGCAGTCGGCCAGTCGCCAGCGCGCCGTGACGCGGTTGTGTTCGCTGTCGATGCGCACGAGCTCGGCGGTGTTTTCGATGTTGACGAACACCGCGCCGCGGCCGTCGCTCACGGCGAACTCGGGCTTGCCGTCGAGCGCGATGCGCGTGAGCTCCCGACCGGCGACGGGATCGATCACGCTCACGTCGTGACTGCGCGCATTGAAGGCGAACAGGTGGCGCGAATGCGGGTCGTGGATCATCGCGTCCGGCGTGCGGCCGCCGAGCGCGATCGTGCGCAGCGGGCGCAGGCTGCCGAGATCGAATTCGGTCACCGTGTTCGCGCGGCCATTGCTGGTGTAGCCGCGCCGCAGTTCCGCCACCAGCACGATGCTGTGCACGCCGGGAGTGTCGGCGATCTCGCCGACGCGGCGGCCGCTGTTCGCATCGACCACGAGCACGTGATCGCCGCGGCTGAGGAACACGCGCGCCGTGGCGGCATCGACGGCGAGGTAGTCCCAACCGCCGCTGCCGCCGAGCGGGTAACGCGCGATCACCTTCGGCAGCTCCGACGCCGCCGACGCAGCGCCGGCGAGCGCGCAGAACAGACAGACCATGCGGATCTCGAACATCGGGCGCTCCGGGACTACGTCGCGACGACGGCGCCTAGGCTAGAACCTATCTCAAAATCTGCTGCGCTCGACGGCTCGTGCGCCGGCGGTGCTCGGACCGGGCGGGTACAAGGATGTACCGCTGTGCCGCCCGAGGAATCCTCATTTACTGTCAGTAAACTCCGGTTCCTGCGCTCCGGCGGCGCGCGATCCGTCTTCGCTCGCGACGATTATGCGATAGGTTCTATGCTGCGCGCCCGGATTCGGCAAACGGGAGGCGAGGCGTGCAGGCAGTCGAGCGGGGTGTCGGGCGTGGAACTGCGGCGGCTGGCAGCGCGCGGCTCGCTGCTCTGCTGCTGTTGGCGGCGAGCCGCTGGCTCTGCGCCCAGGGCGGACCGCCGATGGTGACCGACGATCCGCATACGCCGGGCGACGGCCATTGGGAGCTCAACCTGGCGACGACCGGCAGCCAGAGCCCGCGGCGCCGCGAAATCGAATGGTTCGACGCCGACATCAACTACGGCCTCGGCGATCGGGTGCAATTGAAGCTCGATGTGCCGTGGACCTCCGTGCACGTCGCCGGCGCACGCGCACACGCCGGACCGGGCACGCTGAGCCTCGGCGTGAAATGGCGCTGGCTGGACCGGGACGACGGCTCGCCGCTTGCGGTGTCCACGTTTCCGCAGTACTTCACCTCGTGGTCCGCGTTCTCCCGCCGGCACGACATCGCCTCGCCCAACGATGAGTTCTTCCTGCCGGTGGAAGTGGCGACCGAAGTCGGCGGCTTCGACCTCGACGCCGAACTCGGCCGCGACTTCATCGCCCACGAACCCGACCAGTGGGCCTTGGGTTTCGTCGCCGGCCACTCCTGCGGGGCGGCGGTCGATTGTCTCGCCGAGATTCGCCGCACCGAGGCGCCGCATCTCGGCCAGACATTGGTCAACTTCGGTTTGACCTGGCGGTGGAGCGAGTCGCTGGTCGGGCTCGCCTCGGCGGGACGAGACGTCGGGCCGCGCAGCGCCGAGCGCAGGCAATGGCTGTTCTACCTCGGCGTGCAGTGGCTGCGTTGATTGCCGTATCCGGCCCGCGGCGGGCGCGGGTCGACGGGCGCCGTCGCCCCATGCCGGGAACGGTCGCCGACTCGGGGAAAACCCTCAGGCACAGGGGAATTCTTCCCCCAAAACCGCGCGCTGGCGCGAAATTCGCTAGGGGATCATCGGCAATCTGGCGTACATTGCAGGCGGTTCCAATGAGCACGGTGTCCCGGCACAGGGGGTGGTCGTGATGGCTGGCGGACGTCGCCCGCGGATCGCGCCGTTTCTGCTCGTCGTGCTGTTGTCGCCGATCGCGGCCGGCTCGGCGTTCGCCGACGTCAGCGTGACGGTGAGCGGCAACGTCGCCACGGCGTTGGTGGAACTGCCGGATGCGTCGAGCCCGTTGTATACGGCCACGGTGACGATCACGTTCGACTCGGTGTCGAATCTGACGCCGGACAGCCTCAATCTCACCGCGCACCTCGTCGATCCGACCCAGCCGCCCGTGCTGCCGGCGCAGGTGTCGATCGATCCGGCGTTCCCGGTGGTGATTTCGGTCGAACCGGTCGTCGCCCTGTTCGCGAACGGTTTCGAGTCGAGCCAGGCGGGCAACGGCAACCTGGATTTCTTCAACACCTACCTCATCGAGATCCATACCGCGAATCTCGCCTGCGCGAGCAGTACCAGCCCATACCGGCTGTACAAGGCACCGCACGGCAGCGACGCGTTCGCCGACGTGAGCACCGATCTCTTCAGCGGCAGCGTGCGCGCGCGCGGTCGCGGCGGCGCGTTCTCGCAGTTCCTGGTCGTCAACGACAGCCGGCCGGAGCTCATGCTCGGTCTGCCGATCCTCGCCATCGACAAGCTCGCGGATCTCTCGAGCCGGCTCAACGCCGCCGCGATCGCCGACCCGCTGCGCGCCAGTCTCGTCAATCTGCTGACGGCCGTGGCCCAGGCGCTGGTGGTGAACGACTACGCCACGGCGAGCGCGAAACTGGACCAGTTCATCGCCTTGGTGCAGGCGAACGCCGGCGGCGGCATCGCCAACGAGTGGAACGCCGACCGCACCCTGAGCAACGACGCCGGCGAGCTGCTGAGCCTCGCACAAACCCTGCATTTCACGCTGCAAGTTTTGCAGGACAGCCCGCTGTGCCAGGCACCGCCACCGTGAGGTGAACATGCCGGCCCGGTTCAGCGCCTATCCGCCGGATCGCGCGGCGCTGGTGCAGGTGCTCGATGAGGGCGTCGTCTATCGCATCGGCCGCGGCGCCGACTGCGAGCTGCGCATCGACCATCCCTCGGTTTCGCGCTACCACGCCGAATTGCGCGGCTCCGCGGACGGAGGCGCACCGCGCTGGAAGCTGCACGATACCGGCAGCAAGAACGGCTTGCGCGTCGAGGGGCATCTCGCCCTGAACGTCGAGTTCGCCGCCTCGACCTGGTTCGCGGTGGGCGACGTCTACTGCTGGCTGGAGCCGCTCGACGCGGCCGCCGCGGCGGCGTTGCGCGAACAGAGCGTGCGGCGACGCGCCGCCTCGCGCGAGCTGTCGGCGCGCTTCGTCGCCAGCCGCGATCTCGGCACCCTGATTCCGCAGGCGCTCGACGTCGCGCTGGAGCTTTCCGGCCTGGAGCGCGGCTTCGTGCTGTACGCGCCGGCCGAGGAACCGCTGCGCGTGCGCGCCTGCCGCGGCCTCGCCATCGACGATCTCGCCAAGGCTAGCTTCAGCGGCAGCGCCGCCGCGGTCGAGCGCGCGCTCGCCAGTCGCGCGCCGGTGGTGTGTTGCGATACGGCGGATACGCCCTGGCTCGGGCTCCGTCCGAGCGTGCGCCTCGGCGGCATCCGCGCGCTGGTGTGCGTGCCGTTGCAAGTCGGCACCGGCGGTCGCGGCGTGGTCTATCTCGACAGCCACAAGCCGGGACCGCCGGTGACCGAGCTCGACATCGAGCTGATCGACAGCGTGGCGCAACATGCCGCGGCCGCGCTCGCGGCGGGTGATCTGCAGGGCGAAGTCCGCGATCTGCTGCGCGACGAGCGTCTGGACGAGCTCGCGCCGCGCTGGGACGAGCTGCGCTCACTGTGAGGCGCGCCGCGCGCGGGCGCTGTCGCGGTCCGCGGTTCCGCGCTATCTTGCCGCCATGTCCCGCGAACTTCCCCTGACCGACGCCGCGGTCGAGGCGGCCACCCTGACCGGCCAGCTCGCGCTGTACGAGCTGCGCGTCGGCGACGTCCTCGCCGGACGTTTCCGCATCGAGGGCATGCTCGGCGTCGGCGGCATGGGCGTGGTCTATCGCGCGCACGACGAATCGCTCGGCGTCGATGTCGCCATCAAGCTGCTGCGGCCGGAGCTGGCGCGGCGACCCGAAGCGTTCGAGCGCTTCCGCCAGGAACTGCTGCTCGCGCGCCAGGTGTCCAGCCCGCACGTGGTGCGCATCCACGACATCGCCGAGGACAACGGCCGCTGGTTCATCAGCATGGACTACATCGACGGCGAGTCGCTCGAGCGCCGTCTCGATGCGCTCGGCCGGCTGTCCGTGGAGGAGACGCTCGCCATCACCCGCGACCTGCTCGAGGGCCTGGCCGCGGCGCAGGCGCGCGGCGTCGTCCACCGCGACCTCAAGCCCGCGAACATTTTGATCGACCGCGCCGGGCGCGCCTACATCACGGATTTCGGCGTGGCGCGCAGCCTCGGCACCACCGGCGTGACGCACAGCGGCGTGATCGTCGGCACGCCGGAGTATCTCTCGCCGGAGCAGGCGCGCGGCGAGACGGTCGATGCGCGCAGCGATCTGTACGCCGTCGGCCTGATTCTCTACGAGATGCTCGCCGGCGCGCTGCCGTTCCGCGCCGGCACGCCGGCCGAGACGGTGATCCAGCGCATCGTGCGGCCGCCACCGCCGCTGGCCAGGCATCGCGCGGACCTGCCGCGCTGGCTGTACGCCTTCGTCGATCGTCTGCTGAAGCTCCATCCGGGCCAGCGTTTCGCCTCGGCCGCCGACGCGCTGCGCGCGCTCGAGACCCGCCGCGTGCCGCGCGCGCCGCTCGCGCGCCGCACCGTCCTGCTCGCGATCCTCGCGCTGGTGCTCGTGCTCGGCGCGGCGGACTGGTTCTCGCGCTGGCGCGCCGAACGCGGCGTCGCCAGCCCGGCAGCGCCGCCGCCGGTGCCGCGGCTGGCCCTGCTGCCGATCCGCGCGGATCCGGCGCAGGCGCCGCTGGCGCGCGCGCTCGAGGAGCACCTTGCCGCCTGGTTGCGCACTGATGCCGGCATCGGCGTGATTCCGCGCCGGCGCGTGTTGCACGCGCTCGCGCGGGTGGCGCCGGATGCGCGCGACGAGGCGCTGGATCGTCTGCTGCCGGCCGTGGCCGATGCGGCCAACGCCACGCACTGGCTCGCCGGATCGCTGCGCGGCGCGGACACCGGCGTGACCTTGCAATTGACCTGGCATGCAGCGGCGGGGGCGGCGCCGACGACGCTGACGCTGCACGGCCGCGATGGCGCGGCCTTGTACGCCGCGTATCTCGCCGAAGTCCCGGGGTTTCTCGCGGCGGCCGGGGTGCGTGCCGGGCCGCCGCCGTCGCTCGCCGCCACGGAGCTCGTCGACTACGGTGCGGCGCTCGGCGATCTCGATGCCGGGCGCTACGCCGAGGCGATGCGCAAGCTCGCGCCGCTGTCGGCGACCGGCGTGCTGGTCGCCGCCGCGCAACTCGAGGCGGCCACGCGCGCCGAGCAGCCGATGCAGGCGCAGGAACGTCGCGTCGCGATCGTGCAGCGCTTCGCCGCCGAGACAAGCCCCACGGCGCTCGAACTGCGCGCGCGGGCCCTGGCCGAGAACGGCGACGACGGCGCGGCGACGCGCCTGCTCAGCGAGGCCGTGCGCGCCTGGCCGCACGATGCGGCGTTGCGGGTCGCCGCCGCGGACGCGCTGCGCGCGCACGGCGACGGCGCGACGGCGCTCGCCTGGCTCAAGGACTACGTCGGCACCGCCGCCGACGACGCCCGCGCCTGGTTTCTGCTCGGCCGTATCGCCATCGAGCAGGGCGATGCGAGCGCCGCGGTCGAGAATTACCTGCTGCATGCGCAGACCCTGAACGTGCTCGCCCGCGATGCCGCCGCCGAGGCGGAGACGCGCAACGCCATCGGTATCGGCTACGAGCGTCTCGGCCAGCTCGACGCCGCCGCCGAGCAGTACCAGCGTGCCGCGGCGATCCGCGAGAAGCAGGACGATCGCGCCGGGCTGGCCAGGACCCTGCGCAATCTGGCGATCGTCCAGGCCGAGCAGGGCCGGCGCACGGAGGCGGCGCAGACCCTCGCCCGCGCCGGCAGTCTGCTCGAAGCGCTCGGCGACCGCGCCAGCATCGCCGATCTGTACAACGACCGCGGCGTGGTCGCCGAGGAGGCCGGGGACTTCGCCGAGGCGCTGGGGTTCTACCGCCAGGCGTATGCGCTGCGCCAGCAGCTCGACGATCCGGCACCGATCGCCGAGAGTCTCAACAACATCGGCTACTGCTTCTACCGCATGGGCGACTTCGACAACGCCGCGGCGTACTGGAACCAGGCGCTGGCACAGTACCGCAAGCTCGACGATCGCAGCCGCGCGCTCAACATCGGCGAGAACCTTGCCCTGCTCGACATCGCCCGCGGCCGCTTCGCCGCCGCGGCGCAGGCGCTCGAGGCCGCGCGCGGCGACGCCGAGGCGCATCAATTGCCCGACGAGGCGGCGGTGGCGAACGTATCGCTGGCCGAACTCGCCCTGCTCGAGGGTCGCTATCGCGACGCCGCCGCGGCGGCCGAACAGGCGGCGCGCATCTTCACGCGGCGCGGCGACGCGCGCGGACAGACCGAGGCGGCGTTGCTCGAAGCCCGCCTCGCCCTCGCGCTCGGCGACGCCGCCACCGCCGCGACGCGGCTCGACGCAGTCGAACGCGCGCCGCGCAACGCCGAACAGGACGCCGAGTATCGGCTGGCGAGCGCCGCGCTCGCCGCCCTGCGCGACGACGCCGCCGCGCGCGCGGCGAATCTCGATGCCGCGGCCGCCGCGGCGGCCAAGGCGCATGGCGGCGCGCTCGCGCTCCGGGTCGAACTCGAACGCGTGCGGCTCGCGCTCGCCACCGGCGATCGCGCGCGCGCGGCCAAGCTGCTTGCCGCGGTGCGCCAGCAGGGCACGCGCCTCAACGACGTACCGCTGCGGCTCGCCTGGCTCGAGCTCGAGATCGCCGGCGCGCTGCGCAACGGCAACGCGGCCGCCGCGATCGCGCGCTATCACGAGGCACTGCCGCTGCTGCGCACGGCGGGACGGAGCGCGAACGCCGGTCTGCTGCATCGCCTCGGCGAACTCGCGCTCGCCGGCAATCGCGCCGAGGCGGAAGCCGCGCGCGCGGCCGCCGCGGCGGCGCGCACCCGGCTGCTCGACGACGCGCCGGCGGCATCGCGCGCATCGCTCGAAGCGGCGCTGGCGCGGCGCTGGCGCGAGGAAACGGGGCGCGACGATGGCGGCTAGATCGACCCCGCCGGCGGACGCCGCGCTGCAGGCCAAGGTCGAGGCGATGCTCGACCAGCAGCGCGAACTGCTGACGCGCCTGGCGCGCGGCCAGGAGCGTTTCAAGCGCCTGGCGCGTTCGGTGTGGCGCGTGCAGGAGGAGGCGCAGCGCAAGCTCGCGCGCGAGCTGCACGACGGCATCGGCCAGAATCTGACCGCGATCCTGCACCTGCTCGATCAGGCCGCCGCCGCCACGACCGCCGCCGAACCGTTGCGCAAGGCGCGCGCGCTCGCCGCGCAGACGCTCGCCGACACGCGCGCGCTGTCGCGTCTGCTGCGTCCGCAGATCCTCGACGACCTCGGCCTGGTGCCGGCATTGCAGTGGCTGGCGCGCACGTTCGCCGAAAGCCACGGCTTTACGATCCGCCTGGACGTTCCCGCCACGCTCGCGGCGCTCGACGGCGACCTCGCCACGCTCGTGTTCCGCAGCGTGCAGGAGGCATTGACCAACGCCGCGCGGCACGCGGCGGCGCGGCGCGTCGAGGTGACCTTGCGCACGCGCGCCGGACGCCTGCATCTGACCGTGCGCGACGACGGTCGCGGCGGCGACCCGGCCGCGGCGCTCGCCGCCGGCGGCGGCCTCGGCGGCATGCGCGACCGGGTGCGGCTGTACGATGGCGAGCTCAGCGTCGAAGCGGCGCCCGGCGCCGGGTTCGCCATCTCGATCGAGGTGCCGCTCGCGCCCGCCGCCGGAGACTCCGCATGATCCGCATCCTGCTCGCCGACGACCACGCCGTGCTGCGCGAGAGCCTGGCCATGGCGTTGCGCGCCAGTGGCGATTGCGTCGTCGTCGGCGAGGCGGCCGACGGCGTCGGTGCGATCGAGCAGGCGCTGGCATTGCGGCCGGACGTGGCGGTGGTGGACATCGCCATGCCGCGGCTGAGCGGCATCGAGGTCACCCGGCGCATCGTCGCCGAGCTGCCGCGCACGCGCGTGCTGGTGCTCACCATGCACGAGGAGGAGGAATACGTCTTGCAACTGGTGCGCGCCGGTGCGTCCGGGTACCTGCTCAAGCAGGCGCCCATGGCCGAGCTGCTCGGCGCGGTGCGCACGCTCGCCCAGGGCGGCGTGTATTTCGGTCCGTATGCGGCGCGCGTCCTCGCCGAGGAGGTGCAGCATCCGCACGTGGCGGCGGACGATCCGTACGGCGCATTGTCGCCGCGCGAACGCGAGGTGTTTCATCTGATCGCCGAAGGGCTCACCACCAAGGAGATCGCCGCGCGCCTCGGCATCAGCGTCAAGACCGCGGAGAACCACCGCTGCCGCGTGCTGGAGAAGCTCGGCCTGCGCAACAGCGCGGAACTGGTGCGTTACGCCATGCGCCGGCGGCTGGTCGAATAGCGCATCACAGTCGCGCCGCCAGCCGCGTGCCCTGGTCGATGGCGCGCTTGGCGTCGAGCTCGGCGGCCACGTCCGCGCCGCCGATGCGATGCACCTCGAGGTTCGCCGCGGCGAGATCGGCATCGAGCTCGCGGCGCGGCTCCTGGCCGGCGCAGACCACGATGTCGTCGACTTCGAGCAGGCGCGCTTCGCCGTCGATGACGACGTGCAGGCCGGCGTCGTCGATGCGCCGGTAGTGCACGCCGCCCTGCATCTTCACGTTCTTGCGGCGCAGCGCGGCGCGGTGCACCCAGCCGGTGGTCTTGTTCAGGCGTCTGCCCGGCGCGCCGGGCGTGCGCTGCAGCAGCCAGACTTCGCGCGGGCTCGGCTCCGGCTCCGGTTCGGCGAGGCCGCCGCGGCGCGCGTAGTCCGGATCGACGCCCCATTCCCGCGACCAGCGCGCGATGTCGGTGCTGGGCGACGGCGCGGGCTGGGTGAGGAATTCGGCGACGTCGAAGCCGATGCCGCCGGCACCGATGATGGCAACGCGGCGCCCGATCGGCCGACGGCCCAGGATCGCGTCGATGTAGTTCAGCACCTTCGGGTGATCTGCGCCCGGCACGTCGAGCGCGCGCGGCGTGACGCCGGTGGCGAGGACGATGGCGTCGAAGTCGCGCAATGCATCCACGGTTGCCGTCGTCTGCAGGCGCAGCGTCACGCCGCTGTCTTCGATGCGCCGGCGGAAATAGCGCAAGGTCTCGTGGAATTCCTCCTTGCCCGGGATCCGTTTCGCCAGATTGAACTGGCCGCCGATTTCGTCGGCCGCCTCGAACAAGGTAACGCGATGGCCGCGCTCGGCGAGCGTGGTGGCGCAGGCGAGTCCGGCGGGTCCGGCACCGACCACGGCGAGATCGCGCCGGCGCGACGCGGGCGCGATGACGAGCTCGGTCTCGTGGCAGGCGCGCGGATTGACCAGGCACGAGGCGCGGCGGTTCTCGAACACGTGATCGAGACAGGCCTGGTTGCAGGCGATGCAGGTGTTGATGCGGTCGCGCTGTCCAACACGCGCCTTGTTCACCCAGGCCGGATCGGCGAGCAGCGGCCGTGCCATCGACACCATGTCGGCGCCGCCTTCGGCGAGGATGCGCTCGGCGACCTCCGGCAGGTTGATGCGGTTGGTCGCGATCAGCGGGATGCGCACCTCGCCCTTGAGCTTGCGCGTCACCCAGGCGAAGGCCGCGCGCGGCACGCTGGTCGGAATCGTCGGCACGCGCGCCTCGTGCCAGCCGATGCCGGTGTTGATCAGCGTCGCGCCGGCCGCCTCGACCGCGCGCGCGAGCGCGACGATCTCGTCCCAGCTCTGCGCCTCGTCCACCAGATCGAGCATCGACAGGCGATAGATCAGAATGAAGTCGCGGCCGACCGCTTCGCGCGTGCGCCGCACGATCTCGATGGCGAAGCGCTGGCGGTTCGCGACGCTGCCGCCCCAGGCGTCGGTACGCCGGTTGGTGCGCGCGACCAGGAACTGGTTGATGAGATAGCCTTCCGAGCCCATGATCTCGACGCCGTCGTAGCCGGCATCCTGCGCCAGCCGCGCGCAGCGCACGAAGGCGCCGAGCGTGCGCTCCACGCCGCGCGCCGACAGCGCACGCGGCGTGAACGGCGTGATCGGCGACTTGATCGGCGACGGCGCCACCGCCAACGGATGGTAGGCGTAGCGCCCGGCGTGCAGGATCTGCAGACAGAGGCGTCCGCCCGCGGCGTGCACCGCGCGGGTCAGCTTGCGATGGCGCGCCACGTGCCACGGCAGCGACAGCCGCCCGGCGAACGGCTTCAGCCAACCCGCGATGTTCGGCGCGATGCCGCCGGTGACCATCAGACCGACGCCGCCGCGGGCGCGCTCGGCGAAATACGCGGCGAGCTTGTCGTAGTCGCGCGCGCGGTCCTCGAGGCCGGTGTGCATCGAGCCCATCAGCACGCGGTTCGGCAGCGTGACGAAGCCGAGATCGAGCGGCGCGAACAGATGCGGATACGGCGTGGCGGACATGCGATTCGAACGAGTGTTTGAAGGCGCGCACAATGCCGCAGAACGGACGCCGCGGCAAGTCGCGGCGCGCGCCGGCACCGCGCCTCAGGCGTCGATGCGCAGCACCACCAGGGTCTGATCGTCGCTGCCGACAGCGCCTTGCTGATGCGCGCGCAGCGCCGCGACGATGTCGTCGCGCAACGCCTCGGGCTCGGCCGGGCCGGCGGCGACGAGTTCGCGCAGACGATCCAGGCCGAACGGCGCGTCGCGGCCGTCGCGCGCCTCCACCACGCCGTCGGTGTACAGCACCAGCAGATCACCCGGCGCGAGCGCAAGGCTGTGGTTGTGGTATTGGTAATCGCGCAGCACGCCGATCGGGATCTGATCGGCCTCGCCGAGCAGTCGCACCGTGCGTCCGCGGCGGTGCAGCGCGGGCGGATGGCCGGCGCTGAGATAGTGCAACAGGCGCGTGTCCGGGCGGTACAACATCGCGAACACGGTCATGAAGTGGCCGCGGCTGCGACGCGAGAAGAAATAGCGGTTCGCATAACTCATGGCCGCCGCCGGCGGATCGCCGCCGCCGCGGTAGGTGCGCAGGATCGCGTCGAACTGCACCGCCTCCATCGCCGCCGCCGCGCCGTGGCCGGAGACGTCGGCGACGATCACGCCCCACAGGTCCGCCGGCGCGTCGTAGCCGGGCGGCGCGAGCGCCGCGGTGAGGTTGGTCATCTCGTAGTAGTCGCCGGCCGCGGTCGCCGCCGGTTGCCAGTGCACGGCATAGGCGAGGCCGCGGATGCGCGGATTGTCCGGCAGCAGGCGCTTCTGGATCTCGGCGAGGCTCTCGATCTCGTGGCGCCGGCGTTCGCTCTCGCGCGTGAGTTCCTTGAGTGCGATCGGCCGCACGATCAGGCT
Organism: Rhodanobacteraceae bacterium; assembly: GCA_021325475.1. Classification (GTDB taxonomy): domain Bacteria; phylum Pseudomonadota; class Gammaproteobacteria; order Xanthomonadales; family Rhodanobacteraceae; genus Rudaea. The sequence goes on from JAJPHA010000056.1 coordinate 20,901, forward strand.
GGCGGCGAGGTTGACGTGCAGCAACGCGCGCTCGAGATCGGTGCCGGTGAAGCGCCGCGCCAGCGTGCTGCCGAACGCGAGCCAGTGGCTGAGCGCGCCGGCGTTGGCGAGCGGCACCGCGAGCACGCTGGCCGGCGCGAACAGCGCCTGGGCGAGCGGCGAGGCGCGTTCCGGCGGCGGCACGGCGATCACGTGTGGTGCGACATTTTCCACAATGCGGCGTGCCAGCGCGTCGTCGAACAGCGGCAGCTCGCCGCGCTCGCCGTTGGGATCGAGGTTCGGCACGTGCTCGGTGCCGTCCGGACCGATCAGTCCGGCGAGCCGGCAGCGGCCCGGCGGCTCGCCGCGCACCAGCAGCAACGCGACCGAGCAATCCGGGAAATCGGCGGCGAAGTGCGCGTGCAGCGCCGGCAGCGCGGCGCGGGCGTCGCCGTCGAAGGCGCTCAGGCGACGCACGCGCTCGAACAACTCGGTGACCGCGGTCATGCGGCGATTGTGACCGAGCGCACGGGGCTTGCCAAATCATCGCTAAACGCCGCGCCGGCGTCGTCAACGACGCCCGGCGGCGCTCGTTGTTTGCGTCACGAGAGCCGCGCACCCGTGCGGCTGTGACTGGCGAGGAGGAAATCATGTCGTTGCATAAGATCGCGTTCGCGCTCGCGCTCGGCGTCGCCGCAGCGGTCGCGACGATGTATGCGCCGACGGCCGATGCGCGTGTCGTCGTCGGTGTCGCCGTCGCCGCGCCGTGGTACGCACCGCCGGCGCCGATCGTCGAGACCGTCGCGGTGGCGCGTCCGGGCCAGGTCTGGATTCCCGGCTACTGGCGCTGGACCGGCTACCGCTACGTCTGGGTCGGCGGTTACTGGGGTCCGGTCCGCGTCGGCTATCGCTACGTCGGACCGCGCTGGGTCGGCTGCGGCCCGCACTGGTGTTTCCGCGCCGGCTACTGGGTGCGCTGAGACGGGACGGCATCGGTCGGCGCGGCGAGGTGCGCCTCGCCGCGCAGCAGCCGCGTCTGCGCCGCCCGTTCGGTCGCGGCATCGAGCGCCTCGAGCGCGCGGAACTCGCCGGCGATGCGGGTGGCGATGGGTACGCCGTCGCGATACAGCACGCGCGCGCCGAGGACGGCGGGGACCTTCGCTCCGGCGACGACGCTGCCGACGAGATTCAGCGGATCGGCGCCGCCGACCGCCACCAGCGTGCCGTCGGCCGGGCGCTGGCGCACGCTGCGCAGCAGGCCCACCGCTTCGGGCAGGGCGAACTGCTCGCCGGACAGCCCGGCGATGAAGCGCCCACCGCGAATCTCGCCGCGCGCCTCCAGGCGTTGCAGACAGCGCAGCAGCTCGCGCCACGGCGGCAGCCACGGCGCCTCGCGTGCGAGCAGCCGCCAGCAGACCACGCCGTAGCGCTTGAGCAGGGTGCGGGCGACGTGCTCGGCGGTTTCCACATTGTCGTTTTGTGTACTTTTGTCCTTTTTCCCGGAACCGGTGGCGGCGGGCGCGGCGTCGGCCTTGTGCAGCAGCGCCCAGCGGCCGGCTTCGGCGATGCCGGGCAGCGCGGCGCGGCGGCCGCGCCGTCGCGCGGTCGGCGGCCGCTTCGACGCCGGCACCAGCAGCGCCCGCAGTCCGGCGAAACTGTCGGCGTTGATCCGGCCGGCGGCGACCAGTTCGGCCAGCGCCTCCTCGAGTTCGACCTGCAACAGCCGCGTGCCGGCGGCGATCTCGTCGAAGAACGAGGCGCCGTGCGCGCGCAGCCAGTCGGCCACCGCGCTCGCGCGCGAGGACAGCGCGCCGGGTTCCTGCGCGGCGGTGCCGCCGAGACGGCTCCAGTACGGGAGATTGCGCCGTTGCAGCAGCACGATCGGCGTCGATCGCACCGGGCCGGCGGCCCGCTCGGCGCCGGCCTCGCGAGCGCGCAGGCGCGTCCACACCGTGCGACCGGACAGGCACAGGTCGTCGAGCCAGGAAATGTCGTAGCCGGCGACGCGCAGAGGCAAGAGCTCCGCCTCCCACGCCGCCGCCGGCGCCTCGAAGCCCTCGAGCTGCGCCAGCACCGCGGCGAGCGCGTCCGGACCGCTGACCTGCGCGCCCGGCGCGACGTGCTGCCATTCGCACAGGAAGCGCAGGAAGTCGCGCGGCGCCACCGGCTCGATCTCGCGGCGCAGGCGATGCACGGTGTAGCG
>JAJPHA010000022.1 GCA_021325475.1 Rhodanobacteraceae bacterium
CCGCGCCGGCTCCCGCCGCGGCCAAGGCCGACGATTTCTTCGCCGGCGAGGACGCGATCGGAACCAAGCTGGACCTCGCCCGCGCCTATCTCGACATGGGCGATCCGGAGGGCGCGCGTTCGATGCTCGATGAGGTGATGGCCGAGGGCAACGAGGCGCAGAAGGGCGAGGCGCGCAAGCTGCTGGCGGAGATCCGGTGACCGAAGACGGAGGACCTCCGTCCTCTGGTGTGCGTATCGCGCTCGGCATCGAATACGACGGCACCGATTTCCTCGGCTGGCAGCGCCTGGGTCACGGCCCGGCGATCCAGGCCGTGGTCGAGGAAGCCCTGGCCTTCGTCGCCGCCGCGCCGGTGCGGGTGGTGTGCGCCGGACGCACCGATGCCGGCGTGCACGCGCGGTGTCAGGTGATCCACTTCGACACTTCGGCCGAGCGGTGCGAGCGCGCCTGGGTGCTCGGCGTCAATTCGCGCCTGCCGCCGAGCATTGCGGTGCGCTGGGCGGTGCGTGTGCCGGGCGATTTCCACGCGCGCTTCAGCGCGCGTGCGCGGCGCTACCGCTATCGCATCCTCAACCGTGCGGTGCGACCGGCGCTGGAGGCGCGCTACCTGACCTGGGAGCGCGTGCCGTTGCGCGCCGAGGCGATGCACGCGGCGGCGCAGGCGCTGGTCGGCGAGCACGATTTCAGCGCCTTCCGCAGCGTCGGCTGTCAGGCGCACAGTGCACGGCGGCGCGTGCATGCCATCGACGTCGTCCGCGACGGCGACGAGGTCGTGCTCGAGATCGAGGCCAATGCCTTCCTCCATCACATGGTCCGCAACATCGTCGGCAGCCTGCTGCCGATCGGCCGCGGCGAACGGCCGGTGGCATGGATCGCCGAGCTGCTCGCCGGCGGCGACCGCGCCCGCGCCGGTCCGACCGCACCGGCGCGCGGTTTGACGTTTCTCGGCCCGCTCTATCCGCCAGGCTGGGGCCTGCCGGCCGAGGTCACCCGGGCATGAGGCGCGTGCGCATCAAGTTCTGCGGCATCACCCGCCCCGAGGACGCGCACGCCGCCGTCGCGCTCGGCGCCGACGCCATCGGCCTCGTGCTGACGCGAAAAAGTATACGTTTTGCCGGAGTCGAACGCGCGCGCGCGATCCGCGCCGCGCTGCCGCCGTTCGTCGCCGCGGTCGCGCTGTTCCTGGACGATACGCCGGAGTGGATCGCGCAGGCGATCGCCGCGGTCGGGCCGGACCTGTTGCAGTTCCACGGCAACGAGGACGCCGCCGCGTGCGCGCGCTTCGGTCTGCCGTACCTCAAGGCCATCCCGATGGCTGGCGGCGGCGACGTCGCCGCGGCGATGGCCGCGCATCCGCAGGCGCGCGGCTTCCTGCTCGACAGCCACGCGCCGGGCGAGGGCGGCGGACGCGGCGTGACCTTCGACTGGTCGCGCGTGCCGGCGGCTCTGCCCCGGCCCTGGATCCTCGCCGGCGGGCTGACCTGCGATAATGTCGCCACCGCGGTCCGCACGGTGCGGCCGTATGCGGTGGATGTCTCGAGCGGCGTCGAATCCGCGCCGGGCATCAAGGACCCCGAGAAGATGCGACGGTTCGTCGCCGAGGTGGCGCGTGCTTGCAGCGAAATCGAAGACTGACGCGATGATCGACTTCCACGCCTGGCCGGACGCGCACGGCCGCTTCGGCCGGTACGGCGGCAGCTACGTGGCGGAGACGCTGATGGCGCCGCTGGCGGAGCTGACCGAGGCGTATCTCGCGCTGCGCCGGGATCGGGCATTCCTCGCCGAGCTCGATCACGACCTCGCCCACTACGTCGGCCGGCCGAGTCCGATCTATCACGCCGAGCGGTTGTCGAAAAAGATCGGCGGCGCGCAGATCCTGCTCAAGCGCGAGGACCTGAACCATACCGGCGCGCACAAGATCAACAACACCGTCGGCCAGGCGCTGGTCGCCCGCCGCATGGGCAAGACCCGCATCATCGCCGAGACCGGCGCCGGCCAGCACGGCGTGGCGAGCGCGACGGTGGCGGCGCGGCTCGGCCTCGAATGCGTGGTCTACATGGGCGCGACGGACATCGCGCGGCAGGCGATCAACGTCTATCGCATGAAGCTGCTCGGCGCGACGGTGGTGCCGGTCACCGCCGGGTCGAAGACCCTCAAGGACGCCCTCAACGAGGCGCTGCGCGACTGGGTCAGCAACGTCGGCAACACCTTCTACATCATCGGCACCGTGGCCGGTCCGCATCCGTATCCGATGATGGTGCGCGACTTCAACGCCGTGGTCGGCCGCGAGGCGCGCGCGCAGATGCTCGCCGAATACGGCCGCCTGCCGGATGCGCTGGTCGCCTGCGTCGGCGGCGGCTCGAACGCGATCGGCCTGTTCCATGCCTTCCTCAACGACCGCGAAGTCGCCATCTACGGCGCCGAGGCGGCGGGCGAGGGCATCGCCAGCGGTCACCACGCGGCCTCGCTCGCCGCCGGCCGGCCCGGCGTGCTGCACGGCAACCGCACCTACGTGCTGTGCGACGACGACGGCCAGATCACCGAGACGCATTCGATCTCGGCCGGGCTCGACTATCCCGGCGTCGGACCGGAGCACGCCTTCCTCAAGGACAGCGGCCGGGCGACGTATCTCGGCATCACTGACGACGAGGCGCTCGCCGCGTTCCACGAGCTCGCGCGCAGCGAAGGCATCCTCGCTGCGCTCGAATCGAGCCACGCGGTCGCGCAGGCGATCAAGCTCGCGCGCGAGATGGCCAGGGACAAGATGATCCTCGTGAACCTCTCCGGCCGCGGCGACAAGGACGTGCACACGATCGCGGCGCGCGAGGGGATTGCGTTATAAGGTGGGAGCGGGGGCGGGAGTAGGACGTGACGCTCCCGAAACCGCTGCCCACTTCCGACTCCCGACTTCCCGCTCCCCTCCTGCATGAACCGCATCGATCAACGCTTCGCCGAACGCAAGGCCGCCGGCCGCAAGGGCTTGATCCCGTTCGTCACCGCCGGCGATCCGCTGCTGGAGGCGACCGTGCCGCTGCTGCACGCCCTGGTCGCGGCGGGGGCGGATCTGATCGAACTCGGCATGCCGTTTTCCGATCCGATGGCCGACGGTCCGGTCATCCAGCAGGCCAACGAGCGCGCGCTGGCGCGCGGTGTGGGACTGGCGCAGATCCTGCGCTGGGTGGCCGAATTCCGCGGCCGGGACGCGCACACGCCGCTCGTGCTGATGGGCTATCTCAATCCGCTGGAGATCTACGGCTACGAGCGTTTCGCGCGCGATGCCGCGGCGGCCGGCGTCGATGGCGTGTTGCTGGTCGACTGTCCGCTGGAGGAAGCCGCCACCGCCGCCGCGCTGCGCATGGCCGGCCTGCGCCAGATTTTTCTCGCCGCGCCGACCACCGCGCCGGCCCGGCTCGCCCTGCTGTGCGAACGGGCCGAGGGTTTCCTGTACTATGTCTCGTTTGCCGGCATCACCGGCGCCGATCGGCTGAGCATCGACACCGTGCGTGAGCGCGTGCAGGCGATCCGCACGCGCACGGCGACGCCGCTCGCGGTCGGCTTCGGCGTGCGCGACGCGGCCTCGGCCGCCGCCATCGCCGCGTTCGCCGACGCGGTGGTGATCGGCAGCGCGTTGGTCGAGCGTCTCGCCGCCGCGCGCACGGCGACGGAGGCGGGCGAGACGGCGCGGCAGTTCCTGGCGCCGATCCGGCAGGCGCTCGATGCCGCGCCGGCCGCGCATGCCGCGTAAGCCGCCGCCGGCGGAGCCGCCTGGGCCGCCGGCCGCGGACGGGCCGGACGAACACGGAGACATCGATGCCATGAGCTGGTTGCAGAAACTGATGTCCTCGCGCATCCGCACCGAGGGCAAGGTCGCCAAGGGCCGCGTGCCCGAGGGCCTGTGGGAAAAATGCGAGGGCTGCGGCGCGGTGCTGTATCGCCCCGAGCTCGAGCGCAATCTCGAGGTGTGCCCGAAGTGCGGCTTCCATCGCCCGATCGGCGCGCGCCGGCGGCTCGCCGCGCTGTTCGATCCGGACACGAGCGAGGAGCTGTTCGCCGAGCTCGAGCCGGTCGATGCGCTCAAGTTCCGCGACTCGAAGAAGTACAAGGATCGCCTCGCCGCGGCGCAGCGCGACACCGGCGAGAAGGACGCGCTCGTCGCCATGCAGGGGCAGCTCAAGGGTCGGCCGCTGGTCGCCTGCGCGTTCGAATTCGCCTTCATGGGCGGCTCGATGGGTTCGGTGGTCGGCGAGAAATTCACGCGCGCCGCCGAGCACGCGCTCGCCGAACGCGCGCCGCTGGTCTGCTTCTGCGCCAGCGGCGGTGCGCGCATGCAGGAGGGCCTGTTCTCGCTGATGCAGATGGCGAAGACCTCCGCCGCGCTCGCCCGCCTGCGCAGCGCCGGCATTCCCTACGTCTCCGTGCTCACCCATCCGACCACCGGCGGCGTGTCCGCCAGCCTCGGCATGCTCGGCGACATCAACCTCGCCGAACCGAAGGCGCTGATCGGTTTCGCCGGGCCGCGCGTGATCGAGCAGACCGTGCGCGAAACCCTGCCGGAGGGGTTCCAGCGTTCGGAATTCCTGCTCGAACACGGCGCGCTCGATTTGATCGTCGACCGTCGCGAACTGCGCGACAAGCTCGCGGCGCTGCTCGCGCTCCTGATGCGGCAGCCACGCGCGGCGTAGCGGCGGAGTCCCTGCCGCCATCCCGCCTCTCCCGCTGGCGGGAGAGGCCGCGCCGCAGGCGCGGGTGAGGGTGGCACGGAAGTGATCTTGTTCTGTTCTTGAGGCGCATCCTGCGGTTTTCCGCTCGCGTCCGGCGAGCGGGTGACTTTCGACAGCCAGAGCTTCCGCTCGGCCGCAGGCCGAGCGGGTCACTTCTTTGCTGGTGCAAAGAAGTAACCAAGAAACACCTCGAAAGCAGAACATCCCTCGGAGGACCTGCACGA
>JAJPHA010000130.1 GCA_021325475.1 Rhodanobacteraceae bacterium
GCGCGCGCGTCATCGGAACGCGAACAGGAACAGCAGAGCCAGGTTGATCGCGAACAGGCCGAGCGCGGTCGGCCACTGTGCGCGGATCACGCCGTTCGGATCGGACAGCTCGAGCAGCGCCGCCGGCACGACGTTGAAGTTCGCCGCCATCGGCGTGAGCAGCGTGCCGCAGTAGCCGGTGAGCATGCCGAGCGCGCCGAGCGCGGCCGGATCGGCATGATGCCGCCCGATCAGCAGCGGCAGGCCGATGCCGGCGGTCATCACCGGAAACGCGGCGAAGGCGTTGCCCATGATTGCGGTGAACGCGACCATGCCGAGCGCGTAGGCGACGAGGCAGGCCGCGCGCGAATCGACCGGAATCGCCGCCGCGGCGAGGTGGGCGATGGCCTCGCCCACACCGGCGGCCGCGAACACGCCGCCGAGGGTCGCGAGCAGCATCGGCAGCAGCGCCGCCCACGACAGCGCATCGAGCAGGCGCGCGGTCTCGGCGACGACGGCGCGCGCCGGCGCGCGCGTCAGGCGCAGCGCGAACAGCAGCGCGCACGCGCAGGCGAGGGCGAGCGCGACCAGCGTGATCTCGGCCCGGTCGAGCCGGTCGAAGCCGCCGGCGCCGACGTGCGGCAACAGCAAGGTGAACGCGAGGGTGCCGAACGGGATGGTCAGCGCCGGCAGGAACAGACGGTGGCCCAGGCGCGCCGCGCTCGCCAGACGCTCCGTGCGATCCGTCGCCGATTCGGCGCTGCGCCGCAGCCGGCCGGAAGCGGCGATCGCGCCGAGCGCGATCACGCCGAGGCCGGTGGCCTGCGCCGGCAGCGCCTCGCCGCGCGCGGCCGCCGCCGCGACCGCATCGCCGCCCACGAACACCAGCGCGAGGATGCCCCAGAACGCCGCCGCCGCGTAGCGCCGTGCGCGCAGATCGTGCAGCGCGCAGGCGGCGAGCAGCGCGCCGCACAGCCAGTAGACCGCCTCAGCGTTCGCCATGCGTCTGGCTCCGCGCGGCCGCATCCGCGCGCAACCGGCGCTGGTACCGGAGGATGCGCAGCGCCTGCACGACGAAGGCCGCGATCGCCGTCGGCAACGCCCACAGCGCGATCGCGCGCGGATCGAGCACGATGCCGTTCTGGGCGAGAAATGCCTGGATCAGCAGCACCGCGCCGAAGGCGATGAACACGTCCTCGCCGAAGAACAGGCCGACGTTGTCGGTGGCGGCGGCGAGTGCGCGCACACGCTCGCGCGCGGCCGCATCCAGCGCCGGATCGAGCTTGGCCGCCGCCGCCTCGGCCATCGGCGCGAGCAGCGGCCGCACCGTCTGCGGATGGCCGGCGATGCCGGTCAGGCCGAGCGCCGACAGCGCCTGGCGCGCGGCGAGGTAGCCGATCAGCAGGCGCGCGAAGGTGAAGCGGCGCAGCCGCGCGATCCACGCCGCGGCGTGTTCGCGCAGGCCGGCGCGTTCGAGCAGGCCGATGGTCGGCAGCGTCAGCAGCAGGATCAGCAGATTGCGGCTGGTGACGAACTTGGTGCCGAGCAGGGCCAACAGCTCCGCCGGCGGCAGACCGGCGGCGAGTCCGCTGACGAGGGCCGCCGCCACCACCGCCAGCACCGGATTGAGCCGCAGCACGAAGCCCGCCACCACCACCGCCACGCCGAGCAGGGGCCAGTAGTTCATTCGACCGCCTCGCGGCAATCGCGTCCGGCGTCCGCCCGCGCCGGCGCGGCGACCCGCACGCCGGCCGCGGTCAGCGCCTGGCGCAAGCGGCGCGCGAAGGTCGCCGCCTCCGGGCGGTCGCCGTGCACGCAGATCGTGTTGGCGGCGAGTGCGACGGTGCCGCCGCCGGCCACGTCCACTTTTCCCATTGTAGCAATTTGCACCGCTTGCGCGACGGCGGTCTCGGCGTCGTCGATCACCGCGCCGGGTTCGCCGCGCGGCAGGAGCGAGCCGTCGGCCGCGTAGCGCCGATCGGCGAACGCCTCGTGGGCGACGGCGAGGCCGAGCGCCGCGCCGGCCCGCGGCAGCGCGCTGCCGGCCAGACCGACGAGGATCAGGGTCGGGTCGAAATCGTGCACCGCGCGGGCGATCGCCTCGGCCAGCGCCGCGTCCTTCGCCGCCTGGTTGTACAGCGCGCCGTGCGGCTTGACGTGGGCGAGGCGGGTGCCGGCGGCGCGTGCGAAGGCGGCGAGCGCGCCGATCTGGTACAGCGTGAGGGCGTGCGCCTCGGCGGGCGCGAGCCGCATCTCGCGGCGACCGAAGCCCTGCAGGTCCGGCAGCGACACGTGCGCGCCGATGGCGATGCCGTGGCGCATGGCGAGATGTACAGTTTTGTGCATTGTGGAAAAATCCCCGGCGTGGAAGCCGCAGGCGATGTTGGCCGAGGTGATCCACGGCATCACCGCCGCGTCGTCGCCCATGCGCCAGGCGCCGAAGGATTCGCCCAAATCGCAATTCAGATCGATGCTGGTCATGGCTGCGTTTCGTGCCGGCTTCGCCGCGAATCGCGCTGGAGATCGGTGCGGTTCATTGCAGCCGTTCCCGGATGGTTCGATCCAGCGCGGCGAGCGCGCGCTCGCGCTCAAGATAGCGCGTTTGCGCCTCGCCGAGCGAGACTTCGACGAAGCGCACGCGCTCGCCGGGACGGCGCTGCGCCAGGCGCGGCCGGTCGACCTCGATCACGTGGGCGATGCGCGGATAGCCGCCCACCGTCGGCGCCTCGGCCATCAGCACGATCGGATCGCCGGACGGCGGCAACTGCACGGTGCCGGGCACGACGCCTTCGGAGACGAGTTCGAGCGGTTCCTCGAGCGCGAGCCGGGTACCTTCGAGCCGCAGGCCGACGCGATTGGAATCGGCGCCGATGCGGAACGCCGCGTCGAACAGCGCCCGCCGCGAGGCGGCGTCGAGGTGCGCGAAATGCGTGCCGACGACGGCGCGCAGCGGTCGTGCCGGATCGGCGTCGAACCACGGTCCGGGATCGATCGACCAGGGCGCCGCGGCGACGCCGTCCCGCGCCTGCCGGAGCCAGCGCCCGAGCAGCGACGCGCGCGCGGCAGGCGACAGCGCGCCGTCGTCGGTGCCGATGGGCAGAACCTCGCCGGCGCGCAGCGCCGCGCCGCCGAGTTCGGCGTTGAGATCGCGGCTGCGACTGCCGAGCACGCGCGCGCCGCCGATGCCGCCGCCGACGGCAAGGTAGGCACGCGCACCGCGGCGGATCGTGCCGATCGCGAGCTCGCTGCCGGCGCGCAGCGCGACCGGGCGCCAGGCGGGAACGGCGCGGTCGCCGCAGCGCGCGTCCGCGGCTGCGCCGGTGAGCGCGATCAGAACGTCGTGCGCGAACCGCAGACGCGGCCCGCGCAGGGTGCATTCGAGACCGGCGGCGTCCGCCGCGTTGCCGACCAAGGCATTGGCCAGACGCAGCGCCACGGCATCCATGGCGCCGGCCGTGCCGACGCCGATCGCGGCGTGGCCGAAGCGACCGCCGTCCTGCACGGTGGTGAGCAGGCCGGGGGCGAGCACCTCGATGCTCATCGCGCGAGCCTCGCGAATTCGGCGGCGTCGATGGCGCGGAAGCGGAGGTACTGGCCGGGCGCGAGCAGCGCCGGCGGCGTGCGCGCCGCATCGAACAGCGCGAGCGGCGTGCGGCCGATCAGGTTCCAGCCGCCCGGCGTGGCGCGCGGATAGATGCCGGTCTGCGCGCCGCCGATCGCGACCGAGCCGGCCGGCACGCGCGTGCGCGGACTGGCGCGGCGCGGCATGGCGAGCGCGGGATCGAGCCCGAGCAGGTACGGGAATCCCGGCGCGAACCCGAGCATCGCCACGCGGTAGCGGACCGCAACGTGGCGCGCGACTACCTCGGCCGGATCGAGGCCGGCGTGCGCGGCGAGCGCGGCGAGATCGGGACCGTGCTCGCCGCCGTAGCAGACCGGAATCTCGACCGGCGGTGTGGCGGGTTCCGTCGGCGTTGCGACATTTTCCACAAGTGTACCGGCGCGCGCGGCGAGCGCGGCGAACGGTGTGGCGCCCGCGCTCACCCACGCCGCCGGGTCGTAGCGCAGGCAGACGCTGGCATAGGCCGGTGCGACATCGCGCACCTCCGGCAGGCGTGCGGCGCGCAGTGCGGCGGCGACGGCCAGCGCGCGCGTGTTTTGCGTCGCGTCGATGCGCTCGCCGAGACGGATCAGCAATGCCGCGTCGCCGAGCGCCTCGATCCGGACCGGGTCCATGCGCTCAGCGGCGGTCCGCGCTCACGCCGCCGGCTCCGCCAGGTGCAGCGCGGTGCGCAGCGCCTTCAGGCGCGCCGCGAACGCGGGCGCGGTGTACGGTTCGCGCGTGCCCACGCCCCACACCGGGCGCGGCCAGGCGGCGTCGTTGACGTGGCGCGCGATCACGTGCACGTGCAGTTGCGCGACGACATTGCCGAGCGCGGCGATGTTGAGCTTGTCCGGCTTGTGCAGCGCGCGCAGCACGTGGGCGACGCGGTTGATCTCGTCGAGCAGGGCGCTCTGCTCGTCGCGCGCGAGTTCGACGAGCTCGCGCAGATCGGCGCGCCGCGGCACCAGGATCAGCCAGGGGAAGCGCGCGTCGTCCATCAGCAGCACGCGCGACAGCGCGGCGTCGCCGACCACGCGACACTCCGCCGCCAGGCGCGGGTCCAGCGCGAAGGCGGTGTCGGCAGTCATGGCGCGTTGGTCGCCAGGTGGCGGTCGAGGAACGCCAGCGTGCGTTGCCAGGCCAACTGCGCGCTCGGCGCGTCGTAGTGCGCGGGATCGCAGTCGCGCAGGAAGGCGTGGTCGGCAGGGTAGGTATAAATTTCCATTTCCGGCAGCGCCGCGCGGTGCTTGGCCACCGCCTCCGGCGGGATCGAGGCGTCGCGTTCGCCGAAGTGGAACTGCACCGGCGCGCGCGGCCGCTCGCCGAGGAACGGCAGATTGCGCGCGCCGTAGCAGCTCACCGCCGGCAGGCCGAGACGGATCGCGGCGAGCAGCGCCACGGTGCCGCCCCAGCAGTAGCCGACCACGCCGATGCGCCCGGCCGAGCGGATCGACTCCGCCGCGCTCGCGACGTCGGCGATGGCGCGATCGAAGCCGACCTCGGCGACCAGCGCGCGACCCTTGGCGTAGGCGGCCGGATCGTAAGCGAGCTCGACGCCGGTCTCGACGTGATCGAAGAACGCCGGCGCGATCGCGGTGTAGCCGTGGCCGGCGAAGCGATCGACCAGGCTGCGGATGTGCGCGTTGACGCCGAAGATCTCCTGCACCACGACCACGCCGCCTTTCGCCCGGTCCTGCGGCTGCGCCAGGTAGGCGCCGATGCAGTGCATGCCTTCGGTCTGGATCTGGATGGTCGTGCCCATGGCGCGTTCCGCGTGGCCGATGGCGGCAGGGTAATCCGGTGCGGCGGCTCAGGCCAGCATCTCGAGCAGCACCGGGTGCCAGTGGCGCGGATCGATCTGGCCCATCCGTCCCGCCAGCCGCCGTTTGTCCACGGCGCGGATCTGATCGAGCAGGATGCGCGCCTTCCGGCCCGCGAAGCGGACTTCCGGTCGGCAGCCGAGCGGCCGACCCTTGCTCGTGAGCGGGGCCACGATCACCCGCGGCAGCGCCGCGTTCATGTCGTCCGGCGAGACCACCAGGCCCGGCCGCGTCTTGCGAGTCTCGCTGCCGATGGTCGGATCGAGATTGACCCAGTACACCTCGCCGCGTTTCACCATTGCCAGTCCTCGCTGCCTTCGTCCGGCGGGATCGAGTCGAACGCCCCGCGCTCCTGGCCGGGCCGCGGCTCGAACCAACCTTCGCGCGGCCGCCGGCGCGCCTCGATGATCAGGCGGCCCTTGCGGTGGGTCAGCTCCACCGGCGAGCCGACGCCCAGGTCGAGTTCGGCGAGCAGCGCGGCGGGCAGGCGCACCACCGCGCTGTTGCCCCATTTCTTGATTTCGGTTCGCATCGTCGGGATTCCGCCGGCGTGTTGCTTCATTGTAGCGACGTGCCGCGGGCGGGTACAATGCCGCCCGGTCGCGGCGTGCCGCTCGCGGCCATCGCCCCGCGCACACGGCCATGACATCCCGGAACCCAACCCCGACGGTCGGCTTCGTCTCGCTCGGCTGTCCCAAGGCGCTGGTCGATTCCGAGCGCATCCTCACCCAGCTTCGCGCCGAGGGCTACGCGATCGCGCCGAGCTACGCCGCCGCCGACGCGGTCGTGGTCAACACCTGCGGTTTCATCGAGGCGGCGGTGCAGGAATCGCTGGAGGCGATCGGCGAGGCGCTGCGCGAGAACGGCAAGGTGATCGTCACCGGCTGTCTCGGCAAGCGCGCCGAGCTGATCCGTGCGGCGCACCCGGAGGTGCTCGCGATCGGCGGCCCGCAGGATTACGCCAGCGTGATGCGCGCGGTGCATGAGGCGCTGCCGCGGCCGCACGATCCGTTCCTCGACCTGGTGCCGGCCGCCGGCATCAAGCTGACGCCGCGGCACTACGCCTATCTCAAGATCGCCGAGGGCTGCAATCACCGTTGCACGTTCTGCATCATTCCGTCGCTGCGCGGGCGGCTGGTGTCGCGTCCGATCGACGAGGTGCTGCGCGAAGCCGAGGCCCTGGTGCGGGGCGGCGTGCGCGAGCTGCTGGTGATCTCGCAGGACACCAGCGCCTACGGCGTCGATCTCGGCTACGCCGAGCGCGAGTGGAAAAGTGCAAAAGTGCGCACGCACCTCACGGATCTCGGTCGCGCGCTCGGCGAGCTCGGCGTCTGGGTGCGCCTGCACTACGTGTATCCGTATCCGCACGTGGACGCGGTGATCCCGCTGATGGCGGAAGGCCGGATCCTGCCGTACCTCGACATCCCGTTCCAGCACGCGAGTCCGCGCATCCTGAAATTGATGCGGCGCCCGGCGGCGAGCGCGCGGACGCTCGCGCGCATCCGCGCCTGGCGCGCGCAGTGCCCGGACCTGGTGTTGCGCAGCACCTTCATCGTCGGCTTTCCCGGCGAGACCGAGGCCGAGTTCGAGGAATTGCTGGATTTCCTGCAGGCGGCGCAGCTCGACCGCGTCGGCGCGTTCGCCTATTCGCCGGTGGACGGCGCGCGCGCCAACGCGCTGCCCGATCCGGTGCCGGAGGAGGTGAAGCAGGAGCGGCTGGCGCGCTTCATGGCGACCCAGGCGCAGATCAGCGCGGCCCGGCTCGCGCGCAAGGTCGGCACGATCGAGCGCGCGCTGGTCGATCATGTCGACCGCGACGGCGCGGTCGCGCGCACCCGTGCGGATGCGCCGGAGATCGACGGCGTCGTGCGCATCCGCGACGGTCAGGCGCTGAAACCGGGCCAGTTCGTCGAGGTGCGCATCGAGGCGGCGGACGCGCACGATCTCGCCGGCCGCCTCGCGCACGCGCCGGCCCGCGCCGGCGCCCGCTGAGGCGGAATCGCGGCGACCGGCCGATGCGCTTTCTCGCGCCCGCGCGCGACGAAGTCGATCCGGCGGTGTTCGCGCGCCCGCCGCTCGCGCAGTGGCGGGAATTCGCCGCGCTGCTCACCGGCGCCTGGCCGGAGCTCGACGCGCTCAATGCGTGGGCGCGCCGCCGCGCGCTCGGGCCGCGCTTCGTGGCGCAGACGCGCGCGTTGCTCGGCGACGGCCGGCACTACGAGGAGCGCATCGCCGCCGGCGCGATCGCCACGCGCCAGAGCAACTGGCACGATCTGCTGAACGCGCTGGTGTGGCTGCGCTTCGCCGCGATCAAGACGGCGCTGAACGCGCGCCAGCTCGCCGAGATCGCCCGCATCGGGCGCAAGCGGCGTTCGCGCGCGCAGTGCGCCCTGACCCACTTCGACGAGGCCGGCGTGATCGTGTGGCTGGCCGATGCCGCGCTGCTCGCGGCGTGGGACGCGCACGACTGGCACGAACTGTTCTGGCGGCGGCGCGCGGCCTGGCGCGACGGCGGCGCCGGCGCGATCGTGTTCGGCCACGCCCTGCTCGAGCACGCGCTGCGGCCGCGCCAACTGCTGGTCGGCAAGGCGCTCGCCGTGGTCGTGCGGCAGAGTGGAAATGTGGAAGATGCGGCAACGCGCGCGGTCGCCGCCGCCATCCGCGACGGCACGGCGCTGAACGATCCGCAGGAACTCCGGCCGCTGCCGTTGTCCGGCATTCCCGGCTGGCATGGGGACAACACCGTCGCGGCGTTCTACCGCAGCGCGCCCTGTTTCCGGCCGGTGCGGCCCGGGCGCAGGTATCCGCCGCCGCTTCAGTCGTAGCGCACGTCGAGCACGACGAAGCGCCGTCGCCCGCCCGGCAGCTCGGCCTCGAATTCGTCGTCGATGCGCTTCTTCAGCGCCGCGCGCGCCAGCGGCGAATCGATGCTGATGTGGCCCTGGGCGGCGTCGGTCTCGTCGGGTCCGACGATGCGGTAGCGCCGCCGCGCGCCGGCGTCGTCCTCGAGCTCGATCCAGGCGCCGAAGTAGATCGTCTCGCGATCGGCCGGTTTCTGCCGCACCACCTTGAGCGCCGCCAGGCGCTTGGTCAGGAAGCGCACGCGACGGTCGATCTCGCCGAGCTGCTTCTTGCGGTAGAGGTACTCGGCGTTCTCCGAGCGATCGCCTTCGGCCGCTGCGGCGGCGAGTGCCTTGACCACCTCGGGCCGGCGCACCCGCCACAGGTGCTCGAGCTCCTCCTTGAGCCGGCGGTGGCCGTCGGCGGTGATGATGGCGGTCGATCCCGCCGACGGCGGACGCCAGCGGCTCATGCGCCGGAGGCGTTGCCGGATCGTGGCGGGGTTGCGGCCAGGCGATCGAGGAAGGCGAGGTAGGCGTCCACCTGCGGCATCACCGGGTCGTTCGGCAGGCTGAGCTTGAGCTGCTGCAGCAGCGCGCGCGCCTGCATTTCCTTGTTCATGCGCTCGGCCCACAGCTTGGCCGCGAGCAGGTAGTTGCGGCCGAGGTCGGGATGGTTGCGGAAGCGCTTGTGGAAGCCGGCGAGCAGACCGAGCGCGAGCTGGGTGTGGCCGGCGTCGGCGGCGGCGTGGGCGAGGCGGGTGATGGCGGCCGGATCGTCGAGCGCGAACTTCGGATCGATCGCCTGGCATTCGCGCACGACCTCCATGGCGCGACGCTCGCGGTTCTGCGCCAGCAGTACAGGAATATACTTTTTCGCATGCCCCAGCAGCTCGTCGTTCGCGTCGTTCTGCCGCAGCCAGTGGCGCAGTTCGTCGTGCAGCGGCAGCGCGTCCGGCTGCGCGGCGAGCTCCTCGCGCAGCAGTTGCGCGGCGCCGAGGGTGTCGCCGCCGGCGGCGCGCGTGCGCGCGGCGTCGAGGATCCGGCGCGCCGGATCGGTGTGCGGCGTCTCCGGCTGCAACGCCAGATGGCCGCTGTAGCCGAGCGCGTCGCGCTGCTCGTGGATCACGCAGCCGATCAGATGGAAACCGGCGAGCAGCAGATAACTCACCACCGCGTGGCTGAGCGCATCGGCGACGAAGCCCGGCAGCGCGCTGGCGACGGCCAGCGCGAACAGGCTCTGCACCACCAGCGCCGCGCAGAAAAAGCCGGCGAGGGCGAAGTAGACGCGGCCGATGCGCGCGCCGAGCAGCAGCCAGGCGAACGGATTGAGCGCGCGCACGAAGCCTTCCTCGAGCGCGAGGATCGTCACCATCGCCGGCAGCGCCAGCATCAGCACGAGGCCGAGCGCGAGCGCCGCGACCGGACCCGCGCTCGCGCCGACCAGCACGATCGCGAGCTCGATCAGCACCAGCAGCAGCACGGCGTAGCGGCCGACCATGTCGCCGACGGTGAGGCTGATCTCGGGCGCCTCGGCGCGACCGTTCGCGCTCCAGCGCAACACCTCGAAGGCGTACTTGAAGAACGCCGCCCAGACGACGAGATCGAGCAGGCCGCCGAGCACGGGCACGAGCAGCGCGCCGGCGTGCGCCGCGGCGATGGCGACCACGGTCGAGGCCGCCGCCGGCTGGGCCGGATAGGCCAGCGCCTTGGGCCAGTATTCGTGCAGCGGCGGCAGGGTGGCGGCGGGTCGATTCATTGGCAGGGCCTGGTGCGGGCGGCGGTATTCTAGCCGCGGCGCGGCGCGGCGGCAGGGTTGTCGGCGGCGCGTGCGCTGTGTAACGTGCGCAACGAAAGTTCTGCGCGGGGAATCGTCATGCGTCTCGGTCACGGCTCGATCGCTCTCTGCCTGCTGCTCGGCGCCTGCGCCGCGCCGGCGCCGAAGAATGCCGCGCCGCCGGCGGACGTGGCGGCGCTGTACGCGCGGCTGGATGCGGACGAGCAACGCTTCGCCGCGGCGCGCGCCGGCACCGGCCGCGGCAACGCCGAGCAGGCGCCGGCGGAAGCGGCCGCCGCGCTCGACGATCTCCGCAACGCCGCCGCGCAGTGCACCGCCACGCGCGGCTGCGATCCGACGCGCTTCCTCGCCGCGTTCGACCGCCTGCTGCGCGGGCAATTCGTCGCGTCGGCGCCTGCCGCCGGCGGCGAAGGCGCCGACGGTCCGCCCGGCGGCGGCGACGAGGCGGGTGAATCCTCGCCGGTGATCGCGACCCTGCCGGAAGCGGGCCGTTCGGTGGCGCTGCTCAAGGGGCGCGATCTCGGCGACCTGATCGCGCTCAACGATCCGCTCAAGGTGGCGATCGAGCAGTGGCTCACCCAATACCGGCCCAATCTGATGAAGGCCTGGGAGAACTACCAGTACCTGCGCGAGCGGATGTGGCCGGAATACGCCAAGGCCGGACTGCCGGAGGCGCTGCTGTTCGGCATCCTGGCGCAGGAATCCGGCGGCAAGGTGCATGCGGTGTCGCGATCCGGCGCGAGCGGTCCGTTGCAGTTCATGTCGGCGACCGCGGCGCGCTTCGGCCTGGGCGTGGTCGACGGCTTCGACCAGCGCTTCGATCCGGCGCTGGCCGCGCGCGCCAACGCCGCCTACATCAACGAGCAGCTCGGCGTGTTCAACGACAATCTCGAGCTCGCGCTGGCCGCGTACAACGGCGGCGAGGGTGCGATCCAGCGGCTCGCCGCGCGCCAGAACGAGGCGAGTTTCTGGAGTCCGCGCTTCTACGCCGCGCTGTCGCCGGAGACGCGCGACTACGTGCCGATGGTGCTCGCCGCCGCCTGGTTGTTCCTGCACCCGGAGCGCTACCACCTGCGCTTTCCCAAGCTCAACACCAAACCCGCCGAGATCGTGCTGGCGCGGCCGGCGTCGCTGGACGAGCTCACCGTCTGCCTCGGCCAGGACGGCAACGAGGACGGCTGGTTCCGCACCCTGCGCAATCTCAATCCGGCGCTGGATCCGCGCCAGACCCTGCCGGTCGGCACGCATCTTTCGGTGCCGGCGCCGGTCGCCGCGCACTACGAGAAATCCTGCGCGGCGGGTCGCTGGGCGGAGCTCGCAGCCGAGCTGCACGCGGCGGCGTTGCCGCCGGTGGTGCAGACCGCGGCGCGGAGTTACGTGGTGAAGAAGGGCGACACCCTGGCGAGCATCGCGCGCAAGACCGGTTGCGCCAGTTCCGCCGAGGAGCTGGCGCGGCTCAACCACCTGAAGCCGCCGCACTACACGCTCAAGGTGGGGCAGGATCTGCGTCTCGTCTGCGCGCGCAATTGAGGCCAAAAAAAACGCCGGGGGGGTACCCGGCGCAATCGCGTGACGTGGAGTCGTATGAACCTAGCTCAAAATCTGCTGCGCTCGACGGCTCGTGCGCCGGCGGCGCTCGGACCGGGCGGGTACAAGGATGTACCGCTGTGCCGCCCGAGGAATCCTCATTTACTACCAGGAAACTCCGGTTCCTGCGCTCCGGCGGCGCGCGATCCGGCTTCGCTCGCGACGATTTTGAGGCAGGTTCATATCAGGCCGCGGCTTGCTTGCCCGGCGCGTTGGTGAACCAGGAATTGCCTTCCGCCGGCGGTGCCGATTCCTTGAGCACGCGCAGCGTGCGCATGAGCTGGCGGTGCAGGTTCTGCACTTCGCCGTACTGGGAATCCTTGGTCTCGTGGTAGGCAACGGTGAGCCACAGCGCGATGCCGCGCAGCTTGACCTGCGGATTGTCCGACTTCACCCGGGCGAAGCCGACCTCGGTGCCGTTGCCCCACGGCTGGTAGCTCTGGCGCTGATCGGTGGTGCCGTACAGGTGCGGAAACTCGCACTTCGCCGCCGCGGCGAATTCGCGCATGGCGATCGCGGCCAGTTGACGCCGGCTGGCCAGCGGCAGTTCGGCGATCGCGCGTTCGATCTCGCGGAACTGGCGATTGAGCTGGATGGAGCGGGTCAACGCAATGATCCTGGTGACGATGCGCATGAGACTCCTCGTGAAAAAACTCTACGGCTCGGCGCGGGGCGGGACGGCCTCCGCAAACTATACCTGCGCGCGCTTCCCCGGCGCGCGTGCTGCGTCACATTTCGACGTGCCGCGTCACATTCTGGGGTATCGCCGGGAAAATTGCACGCACTTTTTTCGGGTGCCTGCGGGTGCGGCTAACCGACGGATCTTGCGGGAAAAATTCGCCGGCCGCAGCGGGGTCCTCAACGCAGACGGCCGACCGGCTGACCCATCCGCACCGGCGTCTCGGGGGCGAGCGCCGGATCGAGTTCGGCCGTGCCGGGCGGCAGCAGAACGATCACGGTCGAACCGAAATTGAAGCGGCCGAGTTCGGCGCCGCGGGCGAGCCGGATGTCGCGCGCGCGCCAGTCGCGGCGGGCGATCGCGCGCGCGTACGGCGGCACCTCGACGCCGCTCCACACCGTCTCGATGCCGGACACCAGCATCGCCCCGACCAGCACCACCGCGAACGGTCCGTGCGCGCCGTCGAAATGGCACACCAGGCGCTCGTTGCGCGCGAACAGGCGCGGGATCGCCGCCACCGCGTGCGGGGCGACGCTGAACAGGCGGCCGGGCACGTGCACGGTCTCGCGCAGGCGCCCGGCGAGCGGCATGTGCACGCGATGGTAGTCGCGCGGGGAAAGGTATACGGTGAGAAAAAGTCCATTCGTATACTCCGTCGCCGCGGTGGCATCGCCGAGCAGCGCGCCGACGTCGAACTCGTGCCCCTTGGCCTGCAGCAGGCGCTCGCCGCGCAGCGCGCCGAGCTGGCTGATGCGGCCGTCCGCCGGGCAGGCGATGGCGCGCGGGTCGGTGGGCAGCGGTCGCGCGTCGGGCTTGAGCGCGCGGGTGAAGAACGCGGCGAAGTTCGGATAGGCGAACGGATCGGGTTGCTCGGCGTCGGCGAGATCGACGCGATAGCGGCGCACGACCCAGCCGATCAGGCGATTCTTCCACGGCCGCCAGGTCCAGCGCGCCGCGCGACGGACCAGGCGCGACAGGGCGCGCTGCGGCAGCAGGTACTGGAGCCACACGGCAAGGCGCATGTCAGCCCGGCCGATCGACCAGGGTGGCGAGATCGGCGGCGATCGCCGCGGCGGCGAACGGCGGCCGGAACAGGCCGACCAGGCGCGCCTGCGGGTCGATGATGACCACCGAGCCGCTGTGATCGACCGTGACCGCGCCGTTGGCGTCGCTGCGCCGCGCGTAGATCAGGCCGAGCGCGCGGGTAAGATGCGTGAGCTCCGCGTCGCTGCCGGTGGCGGCGACGAAATCGCGATCGAAGAAGGCGACGTAGCTCGCCAGCCGTTCCGGCGTGTCGCGCTCGGGGTCCACCGAGACGAAATCGAAACGCACGCGGTCGTCGAGATGGCGGCGGGCGAGTTCCTGCCACACCTGTTTGAACGTCGCGAGCGTGGTCGGGCAGACGTCGGGGCAGCTCGCGTAGCCGAAATAGACCAGTGTCCAGCGCCCGCGCCAGGCGGCCCGATCGAGCGGGCGGCCGTCGCTCGTGGTCAGATGGAATTCGGGCAGCTCGCGCGGCGCCGGATAGAGCACTGCGCTCGCCAACGCCGGCGGCGCCGGCGCGCGCAGCCAGCGGCCGCCGAGCCACAGGCCCGCGGCGGCGGCGAACGCGGCGATCAGGATCAGCGCGACCGGCGGGACGCGCACGGGCGAGGCGGCAGGCATCCGCGCATTATACGTGGCCGCGTCGCTATACTTCGCCGGCCCGCGCCGCCCGCCCGAGATATCGTGACCGCCGAACTTTCCACCATCATCGATTTCATCCGCTACGGCGCCAGCCGCTTCGCCGCGGCGGGACTGACCTTCGGCCACAGCTACGACAACGCGCTCGACGAGGCCACGCACGCGGTGTTGCAGACGCTGCACCTGCCGCACGATCTGGCGCCGGCCTACGGTCAGGCGCGGCTCACCGCGGCCGAGCGCAAGCGCGTGCTGGCGCTGATCGAACGGCGTGTGCGCGAGCGCAAGCCGATCGCCTACCTCACCGGCGAGGCCTGGTTCGCCGGGCTCAAGTTCCGCTGCGACGAGCGCGCGCTGGTGCCGCGCTCGCCGATTGCCGAGCTGATCCTGAACGGCTTTTCGCCGTGGCTCGACGGCGCCACGGTGCGCCGCGCGCTGGACCTGTGCTGCGGCGGCGGCTGCATCGGCATCGCCATGGCCGTGCACCAGCCGGACTGGCAGGTGGATCTCGCCGACGTGAGCGAGCCGGCGCTGGCGCTGGCGCGGGAGAATATACATTTCCACAATGTCGAGGAGCGCGTGCGCGCGGTGAAGTCGGACCTGTTCGCGGCGCTGGCGGGCGAGGTCTACGACCTGATCGTGAGCAATCCGCCCTACGTCAGCGAAGCGGAATTCGCCGCCCTGCCGAGCGAATACGAACACGAACCGGCGCTCGGCCTGCGCGCCGGCGCGGACGGTCTGGATTTCGCCCTGCGCATCCTCGCCGAGGCGCCGGCGCATCTTTCCGCCGACGGCTGGCTGATCGTGGAGGTGGGCGAGAGCGAACGCGCGCTGGTGCGTCTGCTGCCGCGGGTGCCATTCAACTGGATCGAGTTCGAGGTCGGTGCGATGGGCGTGTTCGCGATCGCGCGCGCCGATCTGGCCCCGCATGCGACGGCGATTCGCGCCGCGCTCGCCGCGCGCGGCGGGATGCCGCGCCCGCCGCGACGCCGACGCTGAGCGCGCCGCCGGCGGGCGCGTGTCGCCGGCGGCGGTTTTGCGCTAGATTGGGGCTTTCGCGTGCGCGCGCCGCGCGGCGAGCGGAATCGGACCGTGTCGAGCAACTCCTTCGGCAAACTGTTCACGGTGACCACCTTCGGCGAGAGCCACGGCCCGGCGATTGGCTGCGTCGTCGACGGCTGTCCGCCCGGTCTCGAACTCGCCACCGAGGATTTCCGCCGCGATCTCGAGCGCCGTGCCACCGGCCGCAGCCGCTACACCTCGCAGCGGCGCGAGGCCGACGAGGTCGAGATCCTCTCCGGCGTCTACCAGGGCCGCACCACCGGCACGCCGATCGCGCTCGTGATCCGCAACACCGACGCGCGGCCGAAGGACTACGCCGAGATCGCCGACACCTTCCGCCCGGGCCACGCCGACTACACCTACTGGCAGAAATACAGCATCCGCGATCCGCGCGGCGGCGGGCGCGCCTCGGCGCGCGAGACCACCCTGCGGGTCGCCGCCGGCGTGATCGCGAAGAAGTGGCTGCGGCAGCGGTTCGGCGTGGTCGTGCGCGGTTGGCTGGCGCAGCTCGGGCCGCTCGTGCCGCGCGCGTTTTCCTGGGAAGCGGTGGAGGACAACCCGTTCTTCTGGCCCGACGCCGCCATGGTGCCGGAACTCGAGGCGTTCATCGACGCGCTGCGCAAGTCCGGCGATTCGATCGGCGCGCGCGTCAACGTCGTCGCCGAGAACGTGCCGCCGGGCTGGGGTGAACCGGTCTACGGCAAGCTCGATGCCGAAATCGCCGCGGCGCTGATGTCGATCAATGCGGTCAAGGGCGTCGAGATCGGCGCCGGCTTCGCCGCCGTGACCCAGCGCGGCAGCGAACACCGCGACGAGATCACGCCGCAGGGATTCCTCTCCAATCACGCCGGCGGCATCCTCGGCGGCATCGCCACTGGCCAGCCGATCGTCGCCTCGATGGCGTTGAAACCCGCCTCGAGCATTCTGATTCCCGGCCGCAGCGTGAACCGCGCCGGTGCGCCGGTCGAGGTGCGCACCAAGGGGCGCCACGATCCCTGCGTCGGCATCCGCGCCACGCCGATCGCCGAGGCGATGCTCGCGCTCGTGCTGATGGATCAGGCGCTGCGCCACCGCGCCCAGTGCGGCGACGTCGGCGACGTGGCGCCGCGCATTCCCGGCGCGGTCGCCGGCGGATGAGGGACGCGATGGACGAACGCCCCGAGCGCCCGCGCGTGTGGGTGTCGCGACCGACCTTCGCCGACGTCATCGCGCGTCTCGAGCCGCATTGCGACGTGGTCGCGGAGCCGGCCGAGGTGAAGTTCGCTCCGGCCGAGCTCGCTGCCAAACTCGCCGCCTGCGATGCGGCGATCGTGGGCCTCAAGGAGCGCATCGGCGCGGCCGAGGTGGCGGGCGCGCGGCGTTTGCGCATCGTCGCCAACCTCGCCGTCGGCTACGACAATCTCGACGTGCCGGCGTTGAGCGCCGCCGGCATCGTCGTCACCAACACCGCCGACGTGCTCAACGAGAGTGTGGCCGACTTCGCCTGGGCACTGCTGCTCGGCGCGGCGCGGCGCATGACCGCGGCCGAGCGCTGGCTGCGCGCCGGCCACTGGCACGCGACCGAATTCACCGCCTGGCTCGGGCTCGATCTGCGCGAGCGCACACTCGGCATTTTCGGCATGGGCCGGATCGGTCAGGCGATTGCGCGGCGCGCCGGCGGCTTCGGCCTGCGCGTGATCTACCACAACCGCCGGCGTCTGCCGCCGGAGCTGGAACGGACCTGTTGCGACGCCATCTGGGTGACGCGCGAGGCGCTGCTCGCCGAGGCGGATTTCCTCGTGCTGGCGCTGCCGCTCACGCCGCAGACGCGGCACGCTATCGGTGCGGCGGAACTCTCGCGCATGAAGCCGAGCGCGGTGCTGGTCAATGTCGCCCGCGGCGGCATCGTCGACGATGCGGCGCTGGCCGCGGCGCTCGCCGACGGTCGCCTCGCCGCGGCCGGTCTCGACGTGTTCGAGGGCGAGCCGAACCTGCATCCGGCGCTGCTCGCGCTCGACAACGTCGTGCTCTGCCCGCACATCGCCAGCGCCACGCACGGCACGCGCCGCGCCATGACCGCGCTCGCCGTGACCAACGTGCTCGCCTTCTTCGGTCACGGCGAACACGCCGGACGGCCGCCGAACGTGGTCAATCCCGAGGTGCTGGCGCGCCTGCGCGCCGCCAAACCCGCATGACCGCGCCGCGCGGCGCGATGCGCGCGGCGGCGCACCTGTCGAATTCCCGCAACCCCAACGTGAGCGACTGCCGATGAGCAAGCAGAATGGATACAAGGTGGCGATGGTCGGAGCGACCGGCGCCGTGGGCGAAACCCTGCTCGCGATCCTCGCCGAGCGCGAATTCCCGGTCGCCGAGCTGGTGCCGCTGGCGAGCGCGCGCTCGGCCGGGCAGCGGGTGCGCTTCGCCGGCCGCGAGCTTACCGTGCGCGATCTCGCCGACCACGACTTCGCCGGCGTCGACATCGCCTTCTTCTCCGCCGGCGGCAAGGTCAGCCGCGAACACGCGCCGCGCGCGGCCGCGGCCGGCGCGGTGGTGATCGACAACACCTCCGAGTTCCGCTACCAGGACGACATTCCGCTGGTGGTGAGCGAGGTCAATCCGCACGCGATCGCGCAGTACCGCGCGCGCGGCATCATCGCCAACCCGAACTGCTCGACCATGCAGATGCTGGTCGCGCTGGCGCCGATCCATCGCGCGGTCGGCATCGAGCGCATCAACGTGGCGACCTACCAATCGGTCTCCGGCGCGGGCCGCTCGGGGCTGGAGGAGCTCGGCCGGCAGACCGCGGCGCTGCTCAATTTCCAGGAGGTCAAGCCGGCGAAATTCACCAAGCAGATCGCGTTCAACGTGATCCCGCACATCGACGAATTCCAGGAAAACGGCTATACCAAGGAAGAAATGAAAATGGTCTGGGAGACGCGCAAGATCCTGGAAGACGCCAGCATCCAGGTGAACCCGACGGCGGTGCGCGTGCCGGTGTTCTACGGTCACGCCGAGGCGGTGCACATCGAGACCCGCCGCAAGATCACCGTGGACCAGGCGCGCGAGCTGTTGCACCGCGCGCCGGGGGTCGAGCTGATCGATCGGCGCGAGGCCGGCGGCTATCCGACGCCGGTCGGCGACGCCGCGGGCAAGGATCCGGTGTTCGTCGGCCGCATCCGCGAGGACATTTCCCATCCGCGCGGGCTCGACTTGTGGGTCGTCGCCGACAATATCCGCAAGGGGGCGGCCCTGAACGCGGTTCAGGTGGCCGAGCTATTGGTGAAATCGTATTTGTGATCTATAGTTACGTTTGTGTTATAAGGCGTTTTCGAGCTTGGGCTTGCGCTCGCGTACCTGACACTTTGTTTGGGGGACCGTCCTCATGAAAGGATCGACCAAATTATCGCTCGCCATTGCGCTCGCACTGACGGGTAGCAACGCGTTTGCGCTGGGCCTGGGTTCGATCCAGGTGAAATCCGGCCTCAATCAACCGCTCAACGCGGAAATCACGGTGATCGCCGACTCCCCCGCCGAAGTCGCCGGGCTCAACGTCGGTCTCGCCAGCGCCGAGGATTTCCAGCGCGTCGGCCTCGACCGCGCGCGGGTCAACGTGCCGATCGAATTCAGCGTGATCACCACCGGGCGGCAGCCGGTGATCAAGTTGACCACCAAGGATCCGGTACGCGAACCGTTCCTCGATTTTCTGGTGGAGGTGAACTGGTCGAAAGGCAAGCTGCTGCGCGAATACACCGTGCTGCTCGATCCGCCGGTGATGGCGCCGGCATCGAAGGGTTCGGTGGCGACCGTGGCGCCCGCGCACGAAGCCGCGCCGGCGCCGGCCGAAAAGCTCGCGCCCGCGCCGGCCAAGCCGGCGAAACCGCCGGCGGTCAAGCCGCCGCGCGCGGTGGCCGAGACCAAGCCGGAGAAGCCCGCCGCCGCGCCCAAGCCCGCGCCGAAACCGGCGCCGGCGCCGAAGCCGAACGCGCCGGAGCATGCTGCCGCTGCCGGCGAATACGGTCCGGTGGCCGAGGGCGAGACGCTGTCGGAAATCGCCCGCGCCACGCGCGACGAGAACGTCGACGTCAACGCCATGATGCTGGCGTTGCTCAAGAACAATCCCAACGCGTTCTACAAGGACAACATCAACGCGCTCAAGCGCGGCGCGATCCTGCGCATCCCCTCGCACGACGAGATCAAGGCCGCCGGCAGCGCCGCGGCCGCCGCGGCCGCGGTGCGCGAGCAGAACCAGGCGTGGGCGTCCAATGCGCCGGTGGCCAAGCCGACGCTGGTCGCCACCGCCGGCGCACCGAAACCCGCCGCACCGCCGGCCAAGACCGAGAAGCCGGCACGCGGCGGCGGCGAGCATCTCGCGCTGGTGCCGCCCGCGGCGAACAAGGGTGGCCAGAGCGCCGCCGACCGGCCGGGGCCCGCCTCCGGCACCGGCGCCGGCACCGCCGGCTCGGAACTGAAGGCCGAGCTGGCGCGCACCAAGGAAGCGCTCGCCAGCCGTGAGCAGGAAGTGAGCGAGCTCAAATCGCGGGTCAAGGACCTCGAGGAGCTCAACAACAAGGACCAGCGCCTGCTCGCGCTGAAACAGTCCGAGATCGCCGAACTGCAAGCGAAGCTGAAAGAGCTCGAAGCCAAGGGCGGCAAGCCCGAAGCGGCCAAGCCGGCCGCGACCGCGGCCACCGCCCCCGCGGCGGCGCCGACCGCTACCGCGAGCAAGCCGGCCGAAACACCGGCGGCCCCCGGCAAGCCGGAAGGCAAGCTCACCGCGCAGGACATCTGGGGCAAGATCAGTGAAACCGAGAAGGCCGGCGCCGCCAAACCGGCGACGCCGGAGGCGGCCAAGCCCACGACGCCGGAAGCGGGCAAGCCCGGTGCGACCGCCGCGACGCCGGCACCTGCGCCGACGGCGACGACACCGGCGCCGGGCACCGCGCCCGGCGCCGCGCCGGCCACGCCGACTGCGACGCCGGCGCCGACCGCCGCCGCGACCCCGGCAACGGCGCCGACCACCGCGCCGAGCGCGCCGTCCGCAGCCGCACCCACCACTACGCCCGCGGCCAAGCCGGAAGCGGCCACCACGCCGCTGAAACCGAAGCCCGCGCCGACCGTCGCGCCGATTCCGGCGCCGCCGGAAACGCCGTGGTATCAGAACACGCTGGTGCTGGGCGGCGTCGGCGCCGGCCTGCTGCTGGTCGGCCTGCTCGCGCTCATGCGCTTCCTGCGCAAACCGCGGCCCCTGCCCGCGATCGGCGAGGCGGAGATGGAAGAAGCCGCCGCCGAGGCGCCGATGGCCGAGGAGGAGAACGAGCAGGAATTGCTCGATCAGCTCGCGCAGCATCCGGGCGATCCGGCGCTGTCGTTGCGTCTGCTGAACCTCTACTACGCGCGGCGCGACGCCGGCAAGTTCGAAGCCGCCGCGGAAGCGATGTACGCGCACATCGCCGATCCGACCCAGCCGGAATGGCAGCAGGTCAAGGCGATGGGCGAGGAATTGTGTCCGCACAATCCGCTGTTCGGCGGTCA
>JAJPHA010000109.1 GCA_021325475.1 Rhodanobacteraceae bacterium
CTCGGGCCGGCTCCGCCGTCCAAAATCGCTCCCGGCGATTTTGTCGAACCCGGCGGCTTCGTCCACGCACCCGTCTGCCAACTTCCCGACGGCCCCGCGGGGCCGTCGGGAAGTTGGCGGAGAGGGTGGGATTCGAACCCACGGTACGGTAGAACCGTACACCGGATTTCGAATCCGGCGCATTCGACCACTCTGCCACCTCTCCGCGGTGTAACGCCTTCGCAGACCAACCGTCTGCCCGGCGCATATGCTCGTCTCATCCTTAAGACTCGCCCTTCGCTCGCGCTCAGGGCCAGCTCCGCTGTCCCGGTTCGCTCCCGGCGAACCGGTCGACCACTCTGCCACCTCTCCGCAGCATCTCGCCAGCTGCACGATCCATCCCTGGAGCGTCTTCCGGTCGGCATCCATGCCTCCCCCTCGCCCCGCGCGCGCGATGCGTTACTTCGCATCGCGCCAACGCGCGTGGCTCGACCTCTCCGCGGCATTTCGCCGAAGGGCGCGCATGATAAGCGCAGCGCATGCCGGTGACAACCGCCGGCCGCCGGAGTGTACTCCCTCGCCGCAGGCGAGCGCGCGGCGGCCGCGCGCCCGCTCAGGCCCTGGCGTCGGCGCGCACGGCCTGGATACCGCGCGAACGATTGCGGGTATACACGTATACCGTGGCCGGCGGCA
Organism: Rhodanobacteraceae bacterium; assembly: GCA_021325475.1. GTDB lineage: Bacteria > Pseudomonadota > Gammaproteobacteria > Xanthomonadales > Rhodanobacteraceae > Rudaea. Next base: position 673 of record JAJPHA010000109.1, read on the forward strand.
CGTTCCACCAGGCGAAGCCGCCGCGCCGCACCGACAGACCGAGTTCCGCGAGCAGATCGCGTCCGACCGGCGATTTCGGTCCGTAGGTGAATTGCACGAAGCGCCCCTCCGGCTTGAGCACGCGGAACGCGGCATTGAGGATGTCGGCCTGGGTGCGCCGGGTCATCGACAGCAAGCCGAGCCCGCTGATCACCGCGTCCGCCGGCCCGGCGGCGAGAAAGCCGCAGCGCGCGGCGATCGCCTCGAGCTCGCGGGCGTCGCCGCAGACCACGTGACAATCGGGGAAGCGCGTGCGCAGGTGCTGGTACAGCGTCTCGTTCAGTTCCAGCACCAGCAGGTCCTGCGGCCGGATGCCGTGCCCGATCAGCGCGCGGGTGAACACGCCGGTGCCGCCGCCGAGCTCGATCACGCGCTCGGTGCCGTGCGGCAGTTCGGCGATCATCTGCCGCGCCAGTTGCCGGCCCGAGGGCGACAGCGCGGCGACGGTCAGCGGATTCCTCAGCCACTGCCGAAAGAACGTCCACGCCGCCGGCAGATCCGATTCGGCGCGCGGGCGATCGTCTGGCCGAGTCGGCGAAGTCATGCGGCAATCCGAAGCAATGCGGGCGTCCATGATAGTGCTCCCGCCGCGCCGCTGCCACTGCACACGAAAACCCCGCCGTGCGCGGCACGGCGGGGTTCGCCAACCCGACGGCGATGTCACGCGACCGGCATTCGCCGGCTCCGCCGGTGCGCGACGCTCAGCAGGAATAGTAATAGCCGCGGTGATAGTAACCGTAGCTGTCGTAGTACGGTCGCGCGTAGCAGCGGCGGTAGTAGACCGGGCGCTCGTAGACCACGACCGGCGGCGGCGCGTAATACACAGGCGGTGTGTAGTAATACGGCGCGTAGTAACCGCCGAAGCCGACGAAACCGTAGCCGTGGTGGCCGCCCCAGTAACCGACGGTCACGCCCGGCACGCTGATGCCCACCGCGAAGTGCCCGTGCGCGAATGCGGCCGGTGCCAGCAGCAGAGCGGCCATCGCGCCCAGTCCGCACAGCACGGCGCGAAATCCACGAATGCGGCTAGTCATGATACGGCTCCACAAGCATGCGACCCCACGGTCGCCAGCGCATCGTCGCGCCCGGCGGCTGAATCGGCACTGAAATCGGCGGCCGGGCGGGTTCGCGTTCAGCTTCGCCGCAGTTCCCACACCCGATGGATGCGCGGCTGGCGGGCGAAATCGAAACCGATGGTGGCCGGGGTGATGTCGCGGATCGCGAACCCGGCGAGCGCCGCCTCGTCGAGCTTGAATCGGCGAAAGTTGTTCGAGAACACGATCAGGCCGCCGGGCGCCAGGCGTTCGCCGCACAGGTCGAGCAGCCGGACGTGATCGCGCTGCACGTCGAAATCCGCGGCGCGCTTGGAATTGGAGAACGTCGGTGGATCGACGAAGATCAGATCATGGCGAGCGGTATCGCGTTGCAGGAACTCGAACGCATCGGCGCGGATCAGCCGGTGCCGCCCATCGCCGAAGCCGTTGCGTTCGAGATTGCGTGCGGCCCAGTCGAGATAGGTCGGCGACAGGTCCACGCTCACGGTCTCGGCGGCGCCGCCGGCGGCCGCGTACACGGTCACGCTGCCGGTGTAGCAGAACAGATTGAGCAGGCGCTTGCCGCGCGCGAGCTCGCGGATGCGCGCGCGCAGCGGCCGATGATCGAGAAACAGGCCGGTGTCGAGGTAGTCCCACAGATTCACCAGGAACACCAGACCACCCTCGCCCACCTCGAGGAATTCGCCGCGCGCGTCGAGGCGTCCGTACGTGCCGCCGCCCTTGCCGCGGCGGCGGGTCTTGACCGCGATCCGCTCGCGCGGCACGCCGAGCACCTCGCCGGCCACGCGCACCAGCTCGCGCAGACGGGTGCGCGCGAGCTGCTCGTCCACGCTCGCCGGCGCCTGGTATTCCTGCACGTGCAGATGATCGCGGTAGAGGTCGATCGCCGCCGCGTATTCCGGCAAATCGGCATCGTACACGCGCCAGCACTCGGTGGGCTCGCGCTCGGCGCGCTTGCGGCCGTGGCGCCAATTCTTCTGCAGCCGGTTCCTCAGCATCTCGGCGCCGGGCGACAGCGGCTTCGGTGCGCGCGGCGTCGCCGCTGCCGCCAGATCGAAGTTCAGCAACACGCATTCGATCGCGCCGTTGTAGAGCCGATACGTTTTCTGCGCGCGCAGGCCGAGCGCGTGACCGAGCTCCGGGTCGCCGGTGATCACGCTCGCCCGCCAGCCGGGAAACTCGGCGCGCAGCCGGTTGCCGAGCGTGCGGTACAGCGCGGCGAGCTCCGGCGCCGCGCCCATGCGCTCGCCGTAGGGCGGATTGCAGATGACGAGGCCGGGTGCCTCGAGCTCGTGCGGGCGATGCAGATGTTCGAGCGACTGCCGGCCGAGGTGCAGGAACCCCGAAAGCTGCGCCGCCTGCGCGTTGCGCCGGGCCTCGTTGAGCACCGCCGGATCGTGATCGAAGCCGAAGAACACCGGCCGCAGCGCCTGCAACCCGGTGCGCGCCCGCGCCGCGGCCTCGTCATGCAACATTTTCCACAATGCCGCATCGTGGCCGAGCCAGCCGAGGAAGCCGAAATACTCCCGCCGCAACGCCGGCGCCACGTCCGCCGCCATCAGCGCCGCCTCGATCAGCAAGGTGCCGGAACCGCACAGCGGATCGACCAGGCCGCCGCCGGCCGCGTGGATCGCCGGCCAGCCGGCGCGCAGCAGCATGGCCGCGGCGAGGTTCTCCTTGAGCGGCGCCGGTCCGGTGCCCTGGCGGTAGCCGCGCTGGTGCAACGGCGCGCCGGACAGGTCGATGCCGAGGATGGCGCGGTCGCGGCGCAGCACGAGATTCACGCGCAGCGCCGGACGCTGCGTGTCCACATCGGGGCGTTTTCCCGTGTGCGCGCGGAACCGGTCGACGATCGCGTCCTTGACGCGCAGCGCGGCGTACTGGCTGTGGCTGATGCCGGCCGTGCCGCCCACCGCGTCCACGGCGAAACTCGCATCGACGTCGAGATGCGCGCTCCAGTCGACGGCGTGCGCGCCCTGGTACAGCGCGTCGCCGTCGACGGCCGGGAATTGCGCGATCGGCATGAGGATGCGGCTCGCCAGGCGCGACCACAGACAGGCGCGGTAGGCGGTCTCGAGCGGGCCGCGGAAATGCACGCCGGCCAGCGCCTCGTGCACGTCGGCGGCGCCGAGTCCGCGCAGTTCCTCGACCAGCAGATATTCGAGCCCCTTGGGACAGGTGGCGAAGAATTCGCGCACGTCAGGCGAAGCGGTCAAGGAACAGACGGAACTGCGCGGCGACGAAATCGACATGCGCGCCGAGCCGGTGATCGTCGCGCACCACGGCGAGGGTGGCGCGCCGCGCGCGCGCAAAAGCAATGGCCTCGTCGACCGGACACAGTTCATCGTCCCAGCCGTGCACCAGCGCGGTGGGGACGTCGCGCGCGTCGAAGCGCCGCGCATAGCCCGGAATCGTCAGCGGCAGGGCGATCAGGAACAGGCCGACGCAGGGCACCGTCAACGACGCGAAGCCGGACACGAACGCACCCAGGCTCGATCCGGCCAGGATCACCGGTGCATCCGCCGAGGCCCGTTCCACCAGCCGCGCGATGCGCGCGTCGATGCGGGCGACGTCGCGGGCGGCGTCGAGATCGCGATAGTCCGGCCGCACGCTGCGGAATCCGGCCGTCGCGGCGACCGCCGCGAGCGCGCTGACTTTGGTCGCGTCCGGCCCGCTTTCCAGGCCGTGCGAGAGGATCAGGAGGGGTTTCATCCGAGCGGCGTTCCCGGCGCGAACATCGCGGCGATTATCGCATGGCATGCCCGCCATCCCCGTGCGAAACTCCGTGCATGCCGATCGACCTCGCCATCCACGACTGGCCGTTGCCGTACGAAGCGCGCCTGGAGGAACGCGCGCCCGCGGCGGTCGATCTCGTCGTGATCCACTGCACCGAGCTGCCGGACCTGAAGACCGCGCGCGAATTCGGCAAGCGCGTGCGCTATCCGGCGACGCAGACCGGCAACAGCGGGCACTACTACATCGACAGCGACGGCACGGTGTTCCGCTTCGTCGCCGACACGCGCGTGGCGCATCACACCCATGGCTACAACGCGCGTTCGATCGGCATCGAGCTGTCCAACCCCGGCCGCTATCCGCACTGGAACGACAGCCGCCACCAGGCGTTCCGCGTGCCATACACGCCGGCGCAGATCGACGCGCTGCTGGCGCTGCTGCGGCATCTGCGCCACGAACTGCCGAACCTGCACTACATCGCCGGGCACGAGGATCTCGACCGGCGCCTGGAACCGGCCAGCGACGATCCGGCGATCCTGCTGCGCCGGCGCCAGGATCCGGGCCCGCTGTTCCCCTGGGACGCCGTGCTGCCGGCGAGCGGGCTGGAGCGCCTGGTCCCGCAGTAGCCGACGCCACACGCGGGGTCGCCGCTATACTTCGTGCGTCCGCTGTCGGAGATGCCCGCCTTGTCCAGCCCCATCGTCGGCGAACTGATCGACCTGCTGCAACTCGAACGCCTCGAGGAAAACCTGTTCCGCGGCCAGAGCCGCGACATCGGCACGCGCTTCGTGTTCGGCGGCCAGGTGCTCGGCCAGGCGCTGTCGGCGGCGCAGCGCACCGTCGACCCGGCGCGCGCGGTGCACTCGCTGCACGCCTATTTCCTGCGCGCCGGCGACATCGAGGCGCCGATCGTCTACGAGGTCGACCGCGCCCGCGACGGCAAGAGTTTCTCGGTGCGCCGGGTGGTGGCGATCCAGCACGGCCAGCCGATCTTCAACTTCGCCGCCTCGTTCCACGTCAGCGAGCCGGGTGTGGAACACCAGCTCGACATGCCGGACGTGCCGGCGCCGGAGGACCTGCCGCCGCCGCCGCCGGTGCCGGCGGAGGAACTGGCGCGGCTGCCGGTCAAGCTGCAACGCTGGCTCGGCCGCCGCGGCGCGTTCGAGTTCCGCCACGTCCAGCCGCGCAACGAGCTCAACCCCGCGAAGCGACCGCCGTTCCAGCAGATCTGGTTCCGGCTGATCGACCGCGCGCCCGACGACGCCACCCTGCACCGCGCCCTGCTCGCCTACGCCTCGGACTTCCACCTGATCGGCACGGCGACGCTGCCGCACGGCATCTCCTACCTGCACGGCAACGTGCAGATGGCGAGCCTGGATCACGCGCTCTGGTTCCACCGTCCGTTCCGCGTCGACGAGTGGCTGCTGTATTGCTGCGACAGCCCGAGCGCGCGCGGCGCGCGCGGCCTCGCCCGCGGGCTGATCTACCGTCGCGACGGCCAACTGGTGGCCGCGACCGCGCAGGAGGGCATGATCCGCCTGCTGGCGGACGCGGCGGAGGGCCGCGCGTGAGACAAATTTATACTTCTCCACGAATCGAGAATGTCGAGCGCGTCGTCGCCCTGCTCGCCGACGCCGGCATCGCCACCACGGTCACCAACCGCCGCGCCTGGGCCGGGCACGACTACAAGGGACCGAGCTACAGCGCGCGCCCCGATCCGGCGCTCTGGCCGCAAGTCTGGGTGGTGCGCGCCGAGGACCAGCCGCGCGCCCGCGCCGTGCTGCGCGAGGTCGGCATCGAGCCGGCGGTGCGGTTCGCCGAGGATCTCGCCCGCACGCGCCGGCCCGGCGGCGAGACGCGCCGCGGTGCGCTCGCCATGTATCTGCGCCTGGCGCTGCTCGCGGCGATCGCGCTGCTGATCCTGCTGCACGCCTTCGGGTGGCTCGGGTGACGCCGACGCGCACCGCGTTCCTGTTCGATCTCGACGGCACGCTGGTCGACAGCGTCTACCAGCACGTGCTGGCGTGGAAGGAGGCGCTCGACGCCGAGGGCATCGAACTGTCGGTGTGGCGCATCCACCGCAAGATCGGCATGAGCGGCGGCCTGTTCACCCACATCCTGCTGCGCGAAACCGGGTTGGCGATCACGCCCGAGCGCGTCGAACGGCTGCGCCGCGCGCACGCGGCGGCCTACCAGCGCCACGCCGCGAGCGTGCGACCGCTGCCGGGCGCGCAGGACCTGCTCGGCTATCTCGACCAAGCCGGGCTGCCGTGGGCCATCGCCACCAGCGGGCGCATGGAGACCGCCCGGCACAATCTCGCGGCGCTCGGCGTGGACCCCGAACGCGTGCCGGTGGTCACGCGCGACCAGGTGCGTCACGCCAAGCCGGATCCCGATCTGTTCCTCACCGCGGCGCAGCGGCTCGGCGTGGACGTGCGCAACGCGCTCGTGCTCGGCGACAGCATCTGGGACATGCTGGCCGCGCAGCGCGCCCGCGCGCTCGGCGTCGGCCTGCTGTCGGGCGGCTACGGCGCCGAGGAACTGGCCAGCGCCGGCGCGTTTCGCGTCTACGAGGATCCGGCCGACCTGCTGCGCAAGATCGACGAGGTCGCCGCACGCGGCTGAGCCGCGCGATCGCGGAGCGAGTAAGATTCGGTGCATGAAATCGGAGCTGGTCCGGCTGTTCCAGACCCTGCCGCACCCGTGCGGCTACTTCGCCGAGCGCACCGCGCAGAATCTGGTGATCGATCCGGCCTCGCCGCACCTGGCGCAGATCTATGCCGCGGCGCTCGACAAGGGCTTCCGTCGCGCCGGCGGCCACGTCTACCGTCCGCATTGCGACGGCTGCCGCGCCTGCATCGCCGCGCGGGTGCCGGTCGCCGAGTTCCGCCCGGACCGCAGCCAGCGGCGCTGCGCGGCGCGCAATCGCGATCTCGAATTGCGCATCGCGCCCGCACGGTTCAGCGCGGAATACTTCGAGCTGTACCGCCGCTATCTCGCCGCGCGCCATCCCGGCGGCGGCATGGACGAGCCCGACGTCGAGGACTTCGCCCGCTTCCTCTACACCGATTGGAGTCCGACGCGCTTCCTCGAACTGCGCCGGGGCGAGCGGCTGCTGACGGTCGCGGTCACCGACTTCGCCGCGAGCGGCCTGTCGGCAGTGTATACATTTTACGAGCCGGACGAACCCACGCGCGGGCTCGGCACCTACGCCATCCTGTGCCAGATCGAGCTCGCGCGCGCGGGCGGCCTGCCGCACGTGTATCTCGGCTTCTGGATCGAGCATCACCCGAAGATGGACTACAAGGCGCGCTTCCGGCCGCTGGAACTGCTCGGCGCCGACGGCTGGCGGCGGCTCGGCTGAACCGCCCGCTCACGGCTCCACGCGCAGCACCGCCGCGGCGCGGCGCGCCTTGGCGCGCGCGGCCTCGACGTCGGCGCCGCGCGCCAGCGTCACCGCCATGCGCCGCTTGCCGCGGACCTCCGGCTTGCCGAACAGGCGCAGCAGGGTGTCCGGCTCGGCCAGCGCCTCGGCCACGCCGTGATAGCGCGGCCGCGTGCCATGACCTTCGGCCAGCACCGCGCAGGAGGCGCTGGGTCCGAGCGCGCGGATCGAGGGAATCGGCAGCCCGAGGATCGCGCGCACGTGCAGGGCGAACTCGGACAGATCCTGCGAGATCAGCGTGACCAGACCAGTGTCGTGCGGCCGCGGGCTGACCTCGGAGAAGATCACCTCCGCGCCGCGCACGAACAGTTCCACGCCGAAGATGCCGGCGCCGCCGAGCGCAGCGGTGATGGCGCGGGCGATGTCCTGCGCGCGCCGCAGGGTTGCTTCCGGCATCGGCTGCGGCTGCCAGGATTCGCGGTAGTCGCCGTCGATCTGCAGGTGCCCGATCGGCGCGCAGAAGCTCGTGCCGCCGGCGTGGCGCACGGTGAGCAGGGTGATCTCGTAATCGAACGGCACGAAGCCCTCGACGATGACGCGGCCCTGCCCGGCGCGGCCGCCGTGCTGCGCGTAATCCCAGGCGGCATCGATCTCGGCCGACGTGCGCAGCGTGCTCTGGCCCTTGCCCGAGGAACTCATCACCGGCTTGACCACGCACGGCAGGCCGAGCGCAGCGACCGCGGCGCGATAATCCTCGCGCGTGTCGCAGAAGCGGTACGGCGAGGTCGGCAGACCGAGTTCCTCGGCGGCCAGGCGACGGATGCCTTCGCGGTCCATGGTCAGGCGCGCCGCGCGCGCGGTCGGGATCACGCGCACGCCTTCGCGTTCGAGCGCCTCGAGCGTCGGCGTGTGGATCGCCTCGATTTCCGGCACCACCAGATCCGGCCGTTCCTGCTCGATCACGCGGCGCAGCGCCGCGCCGTCGAGCATGTCGATGACGTGACTGCGATGCGCCACCTGCATCGCCGGCGCCTGCGCGTAGCGATCGACGGCGATCACCTCGACCGCCAGCCGCTGCGCCTCGATCGCCACTTCCTTGCCCAGTTCGCCCGCGCCCAGCAGGAGCAGGCGGACGGCGGTGTCGGTGCCGGGGGTGCCGAACGGCTTCATCGCGGATTTCCGGGAAAACGCGGGCGCGCATTGTAGCGGCTGGAGCGCGGCGCGTCGCTTCCGTTATGCTTGCCGGCGCCCCTGCCCGCCCCGTTCGCATCGATCCATGCGCCTGCCGCTCGCTCTGCTCCTGCTCCTGCTGCTGCCGACGTTCGCCGCCGCCGCGCCGGGCGACGACGTCTGGCTGCGCGTGCTGCTCGACGGCCGCAAGATCGGCCATATGCACATGACCCGCCAGGTGCAGGGCGAACGCGTGATCACCACGCAAGCGCTCGAGGTCGCGCTCGACCGCGTCGGCACCCGGATCGCGCTGGCCACGCGCGAGGTCGATACCGAGACGCGCGACGGCAAGCCGCTGGCGTTCGAATCGCACACCGCGATGTCGGGCATCGAAAGTGCCGTGCGCGGCACGCTGCGGCCGGACGGCACGGTCGAGATCGTGAGCGAAGTCGGCGGCAACCGGCAGACCCGCAGCATGCCGTGGCCGTCAGGCGCGCTGCTCGCGGAGGGCCTGCGTCTGGCCGAACGCAACACCGGCCTGAAACCGGGCACGCAGTTCCGCGAGATCGGCTTTCAGCCGGAAAGCCTCGAGGCGGTCGCGATCGACTGCACGATCGGCCCGCGCGAGCGCGTCGATCTGCCCGACGGCGTGGAGCATCTGATCCGCGTCGAGGAATCGATCGAGCTGCCCGGCGCGCCGACCCGCAGCGTCGCCTGGATCGACCAGAACCAGACCGTGCGCAAGATGACCATGCCGCTGATGGGCTTCGAGCTCACCCTGCAGGCGTGTTCGCAAGCCTGCGCCAAGGCACCCAACCAGTCCGCCGACATCCTCGCTCGCGCCATGGCGCCGGCGCCGGCGGCGCTCACCGCCGCGGAGCTGCATCGCGGCGTGATCCTGCACGTGCGGGCGACGGACGGCGGCGCGCCGCTGCGCTTCGCCACCACCGACGAGCAGCAGGTGACCGCGAGCGGCGACGGCGTGGAGCTCGTCATCGCGCCGCTCGGCGACGGCCCGGCGAAGACGCGCGAGCCGGCACCGGGCCCGGCCGACGCGCAACCGAACGACTGGCTGCAGAGCGACGCGCCGGAAATCCGCAAGCTCGCCGAACAGGGCGCCGGCGACGCCAGAACGCCGCACGAGCGCATGCAGCGTCTCGAGGAGTTCGTGCACGGCTACATCCGCAGCAAGGACCTGAGCGTCGGCTACGCCTCGGCGCTGGAGGTGGCGAGGAATCCACAGGGCGACTGCACCGAACACGCCGTGCTGCTCGCCGCGCTCGGTCGCGCGCTCGGCATCCCGACGCGCGTGGTCGACGGCCTCGCCTACACCGAGCGCTACGCCGGCACCGAGCACGTGTTCGTGCCGCACGCCTGGGTGCAGGCGTTCGTCGACGGCCGCTGGCAGAGCTTCGACGCCGCGCTGCACGGTTTCGACGCCGGCCACATCGCGCTCGCCGTCGGCGACGGCGATCCGTGGCGCTTCTTCGCCGGCCTCGACACGCTCGGACGCATGCGCATCGACCGCGTCGCTCCGCTCGTCGCGCCGGCGGACGAAGCCGCCACGACGCCGTGAACCGCGCCGGCGACGTGGCCGGTCCGGACGGCGCCGCGACGGCGGCGCAGCGCGCGGTCGAGGCGGCGTATCGCGACGAGTCGCGCGCCGTGCTCGCCACCCTGATCCGCCTGCTCGGTGATTTCGATCTCGCCGAGGAAGCCTTGCACGAGGCGTTCCGCGCGGCGCTCGAGCAATGGCCCGAACAAGGCGTTCCGGACAACCCACGTGCCTGGCTGGTCTCCGCCGGACGCTTCAAGGCGATCGACCGCGTGCGCCGCCAGGCGCGCTTCGTCGCCTTCGACGCCGACCTCCACGACCGCGCCGCCGACGCCGGTGACGACGCGGAGGCGCCGGACATCCACGACGATCGTCTGCGCCTGATCTTCACCTGCTGCCATCCCGCGCTCGCGCCCGACGCCCAGGTGGCGCTGACGCTGCGCGAAGTGTGCGGCCTCGCCACCGAGGAAATCGCCGCGGCGTTTCTCGTGCCGGCGCCGACGCTGGCGCAGCGCATCGTGCGCGCCAAGGCCAAGATCCGCGAGGCGCGCATTCCCTACGAAGTACCGGCCGCGGCGGAATTGTCGGCACGACTGGACGCGGTGCTGCGCGTGATCTATCTCGTGTTCAACGAAGGCTACGCCGCCAGCACGGGCGCCACGCTGCTGCGCCACGACCTCGCCGGCGAAGCGATCCGACTCGGCCGCCTGCTCGCCGCGCTTTTGCCGGAACCGGAGGCGATGGGTCTGCTGGCGCTGATGCTGCTGCACGATGCGCGGCGCGCGGCACGCACCTCCCCCGACGGCGACGTGGTGCTGCTCGAAGACCAGGACCGCGCGTTGTGGGATCGCGCGCAAATCGCCGAGGGCGCGGCGCTGGTGGAACGCGCGCTCGCCTCGCGCCGCTTCGGCGCCTACACGCTGCAGGCTGCGATCGCCGCGGTGCATGCGCAGGCGCCGAGCGCCGACCGCACCGACTGGCGCGAAATCGTCGGCCTGTACGACGCACTGCTCGAACGCGAACCCTCGCCGGTGATCGAACTCAACCGCGCCGTCGCCGTGGCGATGCGCGACGGCGCGCCGGCGGGGCTCGCGCTGGTCGAGGCCCTGCTCGCCCGCGGCGCGCTCCTCGAGTACCGCTTCGCCCATGCCGCACGCGCCGACCTGCTGCGCCGCCTCGGCCGCAACGACGAGGCGCGCGCGGCCTACCGGCGTGCGCTGGAACTGACGAAACAGGACGCCGAACGGCGCTTTCTCGAGCGTCGCCTGGCCGAACTCGCGGCGCGTTGAAAATTCCTTCGCGGCGGTTGTCGATTCCGCCGACGGCCGTTCGACTACTTCACGAAGGCCGCATCGGCGCCGCCGATGAGCCTGAGTTCCTCACCTACCACAGGAGAACCGCCATGCGTTTCCTCATCCTCGTCAAGGCCACCCGGGAATCCGAAGCCGGCGTCATGCCGGAGGACGCGCTCATCGCCGAGATGGGCAGATACCACGAAGAACTCGCCCAGGCCGGCATGCTGCTCGATGCCGCAGGGCTCAAGCCCAGTTCCGCCGGCTGGCGCATCCGCTACTCCGGCGGCAAGCGCACCGTGATCGACGGGCCGTTCGCCGAAACCAAGGAACTCGTCGCCGGCTACACGCTGATCCAGGCGAAGTCGCGCGAGCAGGCGCTGGAATGGACCCGGCGCTTCCCCAACCCCGCGCACTACGGCCGCGACGGCGAAATCGAGGTGCGGCAATTGTTCGAGCTCGACGATTTCGAGCAGACCGAGGCGGTGAAGAAATTTCGCGACATGAACCTGCCCGCGCAAAAGGACCGGGCCTGATGCCCGCGCCGCTCGAGGAAACCACCATGACGCTCATTCCCTACCTGTTCTTCGAAGGCCGCTGCGAGGAAGCGCTGACGTTCTACCGCGAGGCGCTCGGCGCGGAGATCGTGCAGCTCCTGCGCTATCGCGAGGCGCCGCAGCCGCCGCCACCCGACAAGGTGGCGCCGGGCAGTCTCGACAAGATCATGCACGCGCATGCGCGCATCGGCGCCGCCGAGTTCATGGCGTCGGACGGCTCCTGCGCGGGTCAGCCCCGGTTCCAGGGCTTTGCGCTTGCGCTCACCCTGGCGGACGCGCCGGCGGCGCAGCGGGCGTTCGCCGCGCTCGCCGCGCAGGGCCGCATCGACCTGCCGATCGGCGCGACCTTCTGGTCGCCCTGCTTCGGCATGGTGACCGACCGCTTCGGCATGCAGTGGTTCGTCACCGTGCCGGCGTCGGCGTGATTCCGGCGGGCGACGTGAGCCCGAAACGGTTCGCCCGCCCGCCATCCTTTGTTTCCGCTCGGCGCAGCCGAGCGCGAGCGAACCGGAGCACACAAACATGAAATATCTCTGCCTGGTGTACGGCGAGGAAGACAGGATTTCCGCGATGGACGACCACGAATGCCTGGCCTGCGACGCGAGTCTGCGCGCCAGCGGCCACTGCCTCGCCTCCGAGGCGCTGCAACCGGTGGCGACGGCGACGACGGTGCGGGTCCGCAACGGCCGGCTGGCGGTGTCCGACGGCCCGTTCGCGGAAACCAAGGAGGCGCTGGCCGGCTTCTATCTGATCGAGGCGCGCGATCTCAACGAGGCGATCCAGATCGCGGCGCGGATTCCGCCGGCAAAGATCGGCTGCGTCGAGGTACGACCGATCCGGCCGATCCGCGAACAGCCGCGTTCCGGCACCTCGCCGGGGTAGCCGCCGGGCGGCTGGCGGCTTGCGCGATGGATATCTTTTTGATATCTTATTGTCGCATTCGAGCCACCGGAGTCCGCCATGAACGAACGCCGCTATTCCGCCCCTTCGGGCATCCCCGCGCTGGTCGGCCTGATCCTGCTGCTGCTCGCCGACGGCATCTGGTTCGTGCACGCGATCCAGACGCAGCAGGTCTGGGCGATCGTCGGCGCGATCGTCGCCTTCGTCGTCCTGCTGATCTGCCTCGGCGGCTTCTTCACCGTCGCGCCGAACGAAGGCAAGGTGCTGCAGTTCTTCGGCCGCTACGTCGGCACCGTGCGCGATGCCGGTCCGCGCTGGGCCAACCCGTTCTACAGCAAGCGCGGCGTTTCCCTGCGCGTGCGCAATTTCGAATCCAGCAAGCTCAAGGTCAACGACCTCGACGGCAATCCGATCGAGATCGCCGCGGTGGTGGTCTGGCAGGTGGTCGATACCGCCGAGGCGCTGTTCCAGGTCAACGACTACGAGGACTTCGTCCACATCCAGAGCGAATCCGCGTTGCGCCAGATGGCGCAGAGCTATCCCTACGACTCGCACGACACCGGCGGCATCTCGCTGCGCAGCCACGGCAAGGAAATCGCCGATCATCTGCAGAAGGAAATCCAGGAGCGTCTCGCCAGCGCCGGCGTGAAGGTGATCGAGGCGCGCATCACCCATCTGGCGTTCGCGCCCGAGATCGCGCAGGCGATGCTGCAACGGCAGCAGGCGAGCGCGATCATCGCCGCACGCACGCGCATCGTCGAGGGCGCGGTGAGCATGGTACAGATGGCGCTCGACCAGTTGCAGTCGCGCGGCGTGGTCCACCTCGACGAGGAGCGCAAGGCGGCGATGGTGTCGAACCTGCTGGTCGTGCTGTGCGGCGAGCGCGGCACCCAGCCGATCGTCAACACCGGCACGCTGTACACCGGTTGAGGCGATGGCGGCGGAGAAAAAAGCCTACCCGCTGCGCATCTCGGCCGAGGTTCTCGACGCGATGCAGCGTTGGGCCGACGACGAGTTGCGTAGCGTCAACGCGCAGATCGAATACGTGCTGCGCGAGGCGTTGCGCAAGGCTGGCCGCTTGAAGTCCGCGCCTCTGCCGCCGACCGGCAACGCGGCGAGATCCAGGAAATGATGCTCCGGTTTCGCATCCGGCTTGTCGCACGGCATCGATTCGCCACCGCGCCATTCGGCGCAAGCCGCATGCTGCACCTCGCTCTGCTCTCGTTCGGAGAAACGCGATGAATCCGAAAACGTACTGCGTCGTAAGCGGCACGGTGTTCGCCGTAGTGGCGCTGGTGCACCTGGTGCGCGCGCTGGCCGGATGGCCGATCACGATCGACGGCTGGACCGTGCCGGTCGCATTGTCCTGGCCGGCGGCGCTCGTGGCCGGCGCGCTCGCCATCGCCGCGTTCACCGCGCGCGCCCGCGGCTAGCCCGCTGCTATGCTCCGCGCATGAGCGACCTCGCCCTCGCGCCCGCGCGCAGTGTCGATGTGCCTGGCTGCCTCGAGGCCGCCTTCGCGCTCGGCGTGCCGCGCGACTATGGCCGGGTGCGCAAACTGCGCCGCGTGCGCGAGCCGGCGCGGCTCGAATCCATCGGCCTCGACACGCAGGGCCGCGAGCAATTCCTCGCGCCGCGCGCGGCGCGCGCGTGGCGGCGCATGCGCGAGGCCGCCGCGCGCGACGGCGTGGAATTGCAGGTCGTCTCGGCATTCCGCAGCGTCGAGTACCAGCTCGGCATCCTGCGCCGCAAACTCGCGCGCGGACAGACCATCGAGCAGATCCTGCGCATCAGCGCCGCGCCCGGATACAGCGAGCACCACAGCGGCCGTGCGCTCGATCTCACCACGCCGGGCTGCGCCGCGCTCGAGGAGGACTTCGAGCGAACCGCCGCATTTGCCTGGTTGTCCACAAATGCACAACGCTACCATTTCCACTTGAGCTACCCGCGCGGCAACCCGCACGGCATCGCCTACGAGCCCTGGCATTGGTGCTGGCGGGCGCGTTGACGCGATGCGTTGAAGCGCATCGCGTGCGCTTGCCCGATCCGCAACCCCATCCCGAAACGCGATCGACCCCTCTCCCTCCGGGAGAGTGGCAGGGGTGAGGGTTCGGAACCGGCGCAGCGCCGCGACCCGTCGGGAGCCTCACCCACGCCGCCGCGCACCGTTCCCCCTTTCCCGCCGCAAGAGCAAAGCTCCCGCTCGGCCGCGCCATGCGAAGCGAATGGCGCTTCCGATCGGAGTGACCGAGTTGGACTGGAACATGCATCCGCTGGCAGAACTTCGTGCAGATCTTCCGAGGGAGGCTCTGCTTTCGAGGTGTTTCTTGGTTACTTCTTTGCACCAGCAAAGAAGTGACCCGCTCGGCCCGCGGCCGAGCGGAAGCTTTGGCTGTCGAAAGTAACCCGCTCGCCGGACGCGAACGGAAATCCGCAGGATGCGCTAGAAGAACAGGACAAGATCTGCCGTGCCACCCTCACCCGCGCCTCCGGCGCGGCCTCTCCCGCCAGCGGGAGAGGCGAACGGAATCGCGACGATTCGCCGTGTCGTTACGGCACGAAATTCACCACCGTGGTCGCGCCCTGCGCGGCGGCATTCGGGTCCACCACCAGCGGGTGGTACTGGCCGGTGAGCCACAGCAGCAACTGGCTGACGTAGTTCGGATCGCCGAGCACGGCGCTCTCGCCGCCGGCGATCACCTCGACGGCGTTGATCGGCGTGTCCATCTCGCCGACGAAGCGGCGGGCCGGCGCGCTCGCGCCGCTGAACATGAAGTCGTTGACGCCGTTCACGCGCAGCGCGTGGCCGCCCGGATTGACCGTTTCGTAGGCGCTGTCGCGCGCGAGCCCCGGCAGATTCGCGGCGAGATCGGTGTAGCCGTAGGGATTCGGCCCGGGGATGTTGAACGGTCCGCCGAGCGGATGCACCAGCACGAAGCGATGCAACGCGCCCCAGTGGTACACGGACGGATCGGTCGAGTGACCGAAGGCCGCGGCGAAGCCGTCGCCGGACAGTTGCGTCAGGGCGTCGCGCAGACTCTTGAGCAGCACGTAGTCGCGCGCCGAGGCCGGATCCGGCGCGCCCGGCACGGTGAAGAAATTGATGCCGGAAGCACCGTGACCGCCGAGCACCGGGAAGGCGTCGAGCAGGAACTTGAGACTGCGATAGGCGATGTCGTCGTCGGGCAGATAATTGCCCAATCCGTACTGGGTGAGCGTGGCATCGACCACGTTCTTGATCGCGTTGCTGCGCCAGAGGAAGAAGATCGTCGCCGCGACGCTGTCGTCGAGCTGCGCCTGCGTCGGTGGCGCGCCGGGCGCGCGGCCCGCATCGAAACCCTGCGCAAGGCCGGTCGGCGTGGACAGATCCCAGGCGCCGAGGCGCGCGATCGCGGCGGCCACCGCCGGATCGGCGGCGAACTGCGCGAGCGGTCCCCATGCACCGCCGGTGCCGGCGTGCTGATACGCGCCGAGCAGATACGGCAGGACGAGTTCGGCATCCACCGGCTGGGTGTTGAGCTGGACGCTCTCGATGTCGGCCATCGTCAGCTTGTGGCCGGACGACACCATCGCCGCGAGCAGCCGATCGATGCGGCCCATGCGGTAGGCATCGTAGCCGTAGTTGAGATAGTAGATGCCGCCGTGCGGGCGCAATTGGTTGAACGGGTTGTTGTCGAGCGTGACGCCGATCGGATCGTTGTTGGCGTTGGCGAAGTAGCCGGCCGCGGGATTGACGACGTGCGGCATCTCCGAGGCCGGCATGATCTCGAACGGGATCGCCTGGTTCGGTTGCGGATGCTGGACCGGCAGCCAGTCGTTGTGCGCCTGGCCGGAACCGTCGCGGATGAAGAACGGCGGCGAGCCCAGGTACTTCTGGAAATTCTGCAAGTCGTCGCGGATCGGATTCTCGGCGCTGGTGAAATAGGCGATGTTGCCGGCGGTATCGGCATAGGCGAAGTTCTGCGAGCCGAAATCGAAGTAGCTGAGGGCGTTCTGGAAATCGGCGAGGTTCTGCGCCGTGTCGATCAGCTTGAACGCCGCGAGCTCGAAGGTCGGCCCCCAGCCGGTGTAGGCGATCGACAGGCCGCAGGCATACGCCGGACTGGTGTGCGCTCCGGTGAGCGCGCAGTCGCCCGGCGCATCGATCTGCACCACCGGGCCGTTGTTCCGGCGCGGCACGATCACGGTCACCGCGCCATTGGTGTAGCCGATCGAGTTGTCGCGCACGATGCGGTCGGTGCTGCCGGGCGTCATCTGGTTGACGTAGAAGCTCTGGAACACCCACTGCACCGGCTCGGTCGAGCCGTCGGCGCGCACGATCGCGGTCGGCAGGCCGTAGCTGTTGACGGTGAAGGTCTCGAGGAAGGTGTCGGTCACGTCCATCGGATTGACCGTGCTGCCCCAGCAGATGTGGCTGTTGCAGCCCTGGATGATGCCGGGCGCGCCGGGCACGCTGACGCCGGTGACGTTGAGCGAACCGTCGCTGGCGATGAGGTGCATCTCCATGAAGATCGGCGGCAACGCGAGCGTGAGGTGCGGATCGTTCGCGATCAGCGGCTTGCCGGAGGCGGTGGCGCTGCCGCTCACGGCGAATTCGTTGCTGCCGCCGCGGCCGTGGCGCGGGCGCAGGGTCGGCGCGAGGAATGAATTGCCGGCGATGCGCGCGCGGTATTCCTGCGCGAGCCGGAGCGCGCGCGGATCGACGTCGACGCCGGCGAACGCCTTGACCGCGGCGAACGACGTGCCGACCGCCGCCGCGCTCGCGCCGTCGGTGGGCAGGAAGCCGGGCACGGTCACGCGGTCGTCGGGCGGCGCGAAGCGGTGCGTGTCGCCGAAGAACAGCGCGTTGACGTCCACCTTCGCCGCCGCGGCGGCCTGGCTGTAGGCGGCGAAGTCGATGGTGTTCTGGATGTCGAGATCGAACGAGAGCTGGAATGCCAGTCCCTTGCCGACGACGATGCTGTCCACCGGCGACCAGGGCTCGGCGCGGGTCAGCAGCAGCGCACCGTATTCCGGCGGCAGCGGATGCGTGTCGAGCCAGAGGTTGACGCCGTCGGCGTAGGCCTTGAGCCAGCCGCGGGTGTCGGCGTCGAGCGCCTGCCAGGTGGCCCAGGCGGCGCGGCCGAGGCCCAGCGTGCGCACCTGCACGTCGCTGGCGAGCGCCGCGGCGCCGACCAGTTCGGCGAGCGTGCCGGCGGCGGCGCGGCGGTCGAAGTCCATCTCGAAGAAGCGCGCCTGCGCCTGGGCGTAGCCTTGCAGGTAGGCGACGTCGTAGCGGTTCGCTGCCTGGATCACCGGCGTGCCGAGCGCATCGTAGGAAATGCTGCCGGGCGCGGACAGCCCGGGCGCGGCGACGGTCGTGGCGCCGACCGGCGCGGCCGCGAATATACAAATGGAAAAAGAAAGAAGTGTACCCATCCGGCGATCGCCGGCGCGTGGCGCGGTCATGGCAGTCCCCTCCGTGCGAGACGTTGTGGAATGAAACGAACGCCCGTTCGAGGGGATTATGCGCCCGCGCGCCCCCCGCGCCAAATCAGGGAAGGTCCTATTACCCCCGTCCCTGTCTTCGGCTGCGGTGCCGCACCTCCACAACCCCCATCAAACCCTTGCTGCGCAAGGGTTTGATCGCCCCCTCGACTCAAGGGGGCTCAAAGCGTCAGAGCTGCAACCTTCAATTATTCGGAGATTCCGTGGCGCTTGGCTGCGTCGCGCCAGAAGGCAAGACCGGTCAGTAGCCAGCCCGCCATGAGCGCCAGACCGCCGAGCGGGGTCGCCGCGCCGAGCCAGCGCGGCGCGCCGAGCGCGAGCAGGTACAGGCTGCCGCAGAACAGCACGATGCCGCAGACGAACGCGACCACTGCGCCAGCGCGCAGACGCACCTGGCGCGCGTCGGCGCCGCCGACGGCGAGCAGCGCCAAGGCGTGCCAGAACTGGTATTCGACGGCGCTGCGCCACAGCGCGAGCGCGCTCTCGTCGAGGCGGCCGCGCAAGGCATGCGCGCCGAACGCGCCGAGCGCGACCGCGGCGGCGCCGAACGCCGCCGCGGCGATGCCGGCCGCGCGCCGCACGCGCTACTTGCCCGCCGGCTTGGCCGGAGGCTTCGCGGCCGGTTTGGCCTTGTCCTTGGCCTCGTCCTTCTTCGTCTCCACCGGCTTGAGCAGATCGTCCATGGTCTTGGCGATTTCGCTCCACTTGTACGCCGGCAGCACGAAGGTCCAGCCGGAGAACACGCGGTTGAGATCGGCGACTTCCTTGTTCAGCGCGTCGAGCTTCTCCTGGCGATCCTTGGCCGGATCGCTGACCGCAAGCGGTTTCGGCACCTCCGGCGCCTTGGCCGGCTCGGCCGGCTTCGCCGCCTCGCCCTCCTTCGGTTTCTCCTCGCCTGCCTTGACCTCGGCGGCCTTCTTGTTCGCCGCCTCGACCGCGGCGTCGTAGTCGGCCTTGGCCTTGGCCTGGGCGCGATCGATCTCGGCATTGGCCGCGGCGGCATCCAGACGCGCGACGAACTGCGCAAAGTCCTTGCCGTCCTTGTTCCAGCCGGTGACCTCGACGACGAGGCCATCGAACATTGCGTACTCGGCCTTGTGCACCTTGTCCGGCGGCGCCTGCTCGGCGGCCGGGAAGGCGTCGTCGGCGCGCAGGCTGGAGAGCAGCGTGCCGAGGCTGTTGGCGGCGAATTCCGAGCTCAGCTCGCGGCCCTTCGGCACGTCGGCCACCTTGAAGTTGGCGTCGGTCGCCTGGTCCTTGTAGACCTTGAGCGTCTTGCCGTCCGGATGGTCGAGCGTGATCGCACGCACGCGGCTGGAGGCGATGTCGGCGAGATCGCGCCGCTCCCAGTCGGCGACGTTGCGGGCGACGGTCAGATTGCCGTTCGCCAGCCAGCTCTGCGCGTCGCCTTCGCGGCGCACGAAGGTGCCGCCGCCGCCCGCGCCGTTGTAGTTGCCGATGATGAGCCGGAGCGGCTGCGCCAGCCCGCCGAGCTCGATCCGCACGCCCTTGGCATCCTTGTCCTTGACGTCGTCCACGCCGAGATCGGCGTAGCGCTTGGGATTGGCGGTCTTCTGCTCGAGCCGGGTCGCCTGCGCGAGCTTGAGCAGGAACTCGCGGATCTTGCCGACATCGGCCGGATAATTCGCGCGTTCGGCGACGACCCAGCCGTCCTTTTCGCGCTTGAGCGTCACCAGCACCTTGTTCTCGGCACCGGTCAGGGTGATGGCGTTGACGTCGTTGAGGTGATCCTTGAGTTCGGCGGCGAGCGGCGGAGCCTGCTCGCTGACCTCGCTCGCCGGCCGGCTCGACCACTGGATGGCGACCGCGGCGCCCAGGGCGACGACGGCCGCGCCAATCAGCAGATACAGTGTCTTGGTATTCATCGCGGGATCCTCAGACGAAACGGCGGCGTTTCCAGAACGCGAACCCGAGCGCGGCCAGGGTGATCAGCAGCGGCATCAGCGCGATGTTGACGAACTTCAGGCGCGTGCCGAGGGCGTCGATGTTCTCGTCGAGGCTGCGCTGCACCTGGCGCAGCTCCTTGCGGATCTCGAGCTTCTTCTTGAGGAAGCTCTGCAGCTCGGCCTGCTGCTCGGGCGAGAGGATCAGCTCGTTGCCCTTGCTCTTGGCGCTCTGCAACTCGGTGAGCTTGCGCTCGGTCTCGTTGAGCTCGGCCTGCAGCTCCTGCTGCTTGCCGCGGAAATTCTCCTCGGCGGCGCGCTTCATGTCCTCGACCACGGTGAACGGCCGCTGCGAGACGGCGCGGCCGCGGATCGAGATCAGGTCCGACGAGCCGGTGAGGTTGTCCACCGCGTTGATGAAGAAATCGCCGTTGCTGGCGAACGCATTCATCAGCTTCTGGCCGAAGAACGGCTGGATCTGCACCCACAGCCGGTCGGTGAGCATGTCGGTGTCGCCGACCAGGATGATCTCGCCGCTGTCCTTGGCCTCGGCGAGATGGCCCTCGTCCTTGCGCTCCGGGAAGGCGGTGACGAACTTGCCCTCCAGGCGCGCGGCGATCACGTAGTTCTGGTGGCTTGGCTGGTAGCCGACCAGGAGCTGCGTCGGATCGGGCAGGAACTTGACGCGCTCGCTCGGCACCACCATCGCGTCGGGGCTGGTCTGGATCAGCGGCGTGAGCTTGTTCTTGGAGTCCTTGGCGAGCGCGAAGAAGCCCGCCGCGGCGACGTTGATGCTGTCGAGATTCGCGGTGGTGACGTCGTCGGCGTTGAGATCGCGCTTGTTGAAGCCGAGGATCGCCGCGTCGCGCACCGGCGGCAGGCCCTGCGCCATGCTGATCTGCAGCGCGTGGGCGCGATCGAGCACGACTTTGTGCGGGTCGTACTCGACACCCCAGGCCTTGAACAGCTTCGGCAGATCGGACGCCTTCTCGGCGAACATCTCGGCCTGCGGATTGTTCGGATCGGTGCCGGCCACATCGGCTTCGGCCACCGGATCGACGAACACCAGCAGATGCCCGCCGCGCAGCACGAACTGGTCGATCGCGTACTGGGCGTCGTCGGACAGGTTCTTCGGGTGCACCAGCACCAGCACGTTGATCTCCTTGTCGATCGACTTCAGCGCGGCGGCGTTGAGCTGACGCACGTCGAACAACTGCGCGAGTTGCTGCTCGACCGCCCACGGCTCGCGCATCGAGCGCGTCTGCGGGTCGAAGCCGGCGCTCATCGGCAGGCTGGTGACGAGGCCGATCGCCGGTTTCTTCGCCTCGGTCAGATCGTGGATCAGCTTGGCGACGTCGTACTCGAGGAACGCCTCCTTGTTCGGCTGCAGGAACGGAATCACCGACTTGCCGTTGGTCGAGTTCGTGCCGACCAGGCCGAGGAAGATCTTGCCGCCTTCCTGCGCCGCGGGGACGGCTTGCAGGCCGTAGCCGGTGGCGCGGTCCTCGTCCTCGGAGAACGGCAGCGGATCGATCACCTCGAGCTTGATCTTGCCCTTCGCGCGCGCGGCCATCTCGGTCAGCATCTCGCGCACGCGCTGCGCGTAGGTGCGCAGTTGCGGCAGATCCTGCGAGCCCTTGTCCGACCAGAACAGGTACAGGTGGATCGGCTCGTCGATGCTGGAAAGTATATTCCTGGTGCCTTGCGACAATGTATACAAATGATTCTGGGTGAGGTCCAGGCGCGCGCCGCGGAACAGCACGTTGCAGATCAATATGACCGCAACGAACAGCACGGCCAGCACCGCGAGCGCGCCGCCGGTCAGCAATTTGCGATGGGAGGTCATGAGTCAGTCCGCCTTCTTCAAGTCGATGACCACCGCGCTGGCGTACAGCCAGAACGCGATGCTGAGCGCGAAGTAGATCAGGTCGCGCAGGTCGATCACGCCCTTGCTGATCGAGGCGAAGTGGCTGAGGAAACTCAGGCCCGAGATCGCATCGACCAGGCCCTGCGGCGCCCAGGCGCTGAAGAAATCCAGCACCAGCGGAAAGCCCGCCAGCAGGAACGCGAAGCACACCACCACGGTGAGGATGAACGCGATCACCTGGTTGCGCGTGCACGCGGAGATGCACGAGCCGATGGCGAGGAACGCGCCGGCCATCAGAAAGCTGCCGAGGTAGCTCGCCAGGATCACGCCGTTGTCGGGCGCGCCGAGATAATCGACCGTGATCCAGATCGGGAAGGTCAGCACCAGCGCGATGCCGATGAACGCCCAGGCGGCGAGGAACTTGCCGACCACCGCCTGCCACATGGTGATCGGCAGGGTCAGCAGCAGTTCGATCGTGCCGCTCTTGCGCTCCTCGGCCCACAGGCGCATGCCGACGGCCGGCACCAGGAACAGGTACAGCCAGGGATGGAAATTGAAGAACGGCAGCAGATCGGCCTGACCGCGCTCGAAGAAGTTGCCAATGTAGAACGTGAACGTGCCGGCGAGCACGAGGAAGATCACGATGAACACGTAGGCGACCGGCGTGGCGAAGTAGCTCGCCAGCTCGCGCTTGAACACGGTGCGGATGGGACTCATGCGTGCGCCTCCTCTTTCTCGCCCTGGGTGATGCTGCGGAACACCTCGTCCAGGCGGCCGCTCTCGAGCTGCAGCTCGCTCACCGGAATGCCCTGGGTCTTGAGCAGTTCACTCACCGCCGCGAAGATCTGCCGGCCGGGCTTGGGGAAGGCGGTGATGCGGTGATCCTGCGGATCGATCTCCACCGCGGCGACGTCGCCGAGCCGCGACAGCGCCTCCTTCGCCGCGGCGACGTTCGGCGTCGTCAACGACACCGCCAGGTGGTAGCGCGAACGCGCCTCGAGCTCGGCTGGAGTCGCGTCGGCGACGATGCGGCCGCGGGCGATGATGATGGCGCGGCTGCACACGGCGTGGACTTCCTCGAGGATGTGGGTGGAGACGACGATGGTCTTGTCCTTCGCCATCGCGTTGATCAGCGTGCGCACCTCGTGCTTCTGGTTCGGATCGAGGCCGTCGGTCGGCTCGTCGAGGATCAGCACGGCCGGATCGTGCAGGATCGCCTGGGCGAGGCCGACGCGGCGTTTGAAGCCCTTCGACAGCGTCTCGATCGGCTGTTCCAGCACGCCGTTCAGATGCAGCCGCTCGATCACGTCATCGAGCCGCTGCGCGCGACGCGGGCCGGTCAGGCCGCGCACGTCGGCAACGAAGTGGAGGAACTGCCGCGGCGTCATCTCGCCGTAGCTCGGCGCGCCCTCCGGCAGATAGCCGAGCACGCGCTTGGCGGCGAGCGGCTCCTCGACGACGTCGTGCCCGCACACCAGCGCCTGGCCCGAGGTGGGGGCGAGGAAGCCGGCGATCATTTTCATGGTCGTGGATTTGCCGGCACCGTTCGGTCCGAGGAAGCCGAGCACGCGCCCGGGCTCCACGGTGAAGCTGATGCCGTCGACGGCGGCGAGTTCGCCGTACCGTTTGCACAGTTGCCTGGTCTCGATCATGGTCGGGTTACCGGTTTGTTGTCGTATTTCTGGATCGATGTCCGTCGCGGCGACGGCAACGGACGGCCCCTCGGGATCCGCGGCCGCGCGGCGACGCGCCCGGCGGCGCCGGCCAAAATACCGCACGGCGCCGAAAAAGTTCCCGCCGAAAAACGACGGGCGGCCGCAGCCGCCCGTGGTCGGTTCGTCGGACCGCGATTACTGGATCTGGATCGGCAGGTAGACGTTGAACGACTGCTGATCGTCCGGCGCCTTCGGGTCGGCGGTGGTCAGCTCGTCGTAGAAACGACCGGGGCCTTCCGAGCTCTCGTCGAACACATAGCCGTGGGTGTAGGCATAGGCCTTGAGCACCAGCCGCATCAGCGGCAACTGCGCGGCCGAACCGGTGAACGAGGTGACCAGCACCTTGCCGCCGCCGATCTGCCCGGCCTTGACCGGATCGCTGAGCGGCACGTCGGTGTGATCCACCGGCAGGGCCACGTCGAAATCGTAGTTCTCGTCGCCCCAGTTCGTGGTGATGGTGATGCGCGGGCCGGTGACGGTGAGCTTGTCCTTCTTGATCAGCGCCTGCAACTGGGTCATCGCCTTGTCGGTGGCGTCGGCGACGTCGTCGAGCGTGCGTTTCGCAGTGGTGGAGACGAACAGGATCGGCCGCGCCGGCACGTCCTTCACCTCGACCGGCTGATCCTTGTAATCGACGTTGGGGAAGGTGGCCAGCATGTTCTGCAGGCTGGTGAGCTGGATCTGGATCTGCGTCGCCGGATCGCCTTCCAGATACAGGCCGGAATAGCGCGCGATCAGGTCCCAGCCGTAATCGACGTCGTAGCCCATGGTCACCTTGGCCGTCTTGCCATTCGGCGCTGGGTTGATGTCGATGGTGAACTTCTTGTTGGTGCCCTTCCAGGGGTTGACCACGTCCCAGGTCACCTGCTGGTCCTGCACCGGCGCCGGGTCGGACGCCACGGTCAGGCTGCCGGTGCCGATGCGCGGATCACTGCTCGTCCAGTTGACCTTGGCGCCCGGACCCATCGGCGGACCCTCGAAGTTCAACTGCACCTTCGGATCGTAGGCACGCAACGCGTTCCACGACGGATAGGTGCGGAAGCCGCTGACCACGTCGTACACCTGACGCGCCGGCGAGCCCACTTCCACCGAGCGCTCGATATGGCGATGCGACGGCAGCGCGATGGCGAACAGCACCGCGAGCACCAGAACGATGGCGATGGCGACGAGTACCTCGAGCAGACGGGTCATTCCGGGAATCTCCAGGGCAACAGGCGGCAAATGGTACTTGCTATCGGCCGGGAAGGCCAATACGGGCGGGAAGTGGGGAGTAGGAAGTGGGGAGTGGAAAAAAGCCGCGCTTCTCAGCCCTCGGCCCTCGGCCCCCGGCCCTCAGCCCTCCTCATACAA
The DNA here is from genome assembly GCA_021325475.1 of Rhodanobacteraceae bacterium. GTDB lineage: Bacteria > Pseudomonadota > Gammaproteobacteria > Xanthomonadales > Rhodanobacteraceae > Rudaea. Next base: position 25,682 of record JAJPHA010000109.1, read on the forward strand.
TGCCCAGCTCGAACGCCTTCAACACGGCGCGCGTGCGGTCGCGCACGCCGAGCTTGGACAGGATGTTGGAGACGTGATTCTTGACCGTACCCTCGGCCACGCCGAGCGAGTTGGCGATTTCCTTGTTGCTGTAGCCGCCGGCCATCAGGCGCAGGATCTCGGTCTCGCGTTCGGTCAGCGGATCGGGCCGGTCGAGACTGGTGAAATCGTTGTGCATGCGCTGCAAGCCGGCGAGCAGGCGCTGGGTGACGACCGGCGCCACCAGCGAACCGCCGGCGGCGACGGTCTTGACCGCGTCGACGAGCTGTTCGAGCGAGACGTCCTTGAGCAGATAGCCGCGCGCGCCGGCCTTGAGACCGGCGAGCACGAGCTGATCGTCGTCGAACGTCGTCAGAATGATGGTGGGAGGCAATGCGTGCCGGTCGGCGAGCGCGTTGAGCACGTCGATGCCGGACATGCCGGGCATGCGCAGATCGAGCAGCACCACGTCCGGATGGGCCTGCGGGATCACCTCCAGCGCCTGGGCGCCGTCGGCCGCCTCGGCGACCACGCGGATCTCGTCCGACAGTTCGAGCAGCGAACGAATGCCCTGGCGCACCAGGGTCTGATCGTCCACCAGGCACACGGAAATGGCTCGAGCTGCGGTCATCGGGTCGCCTCCAGCGGCAGCCAGGCATCCAGCGCGAAACCCCGGTCGCGCGCCGTGGTGATCGCCAGCCGCCCGCCGATCTGGGCGAGACGCTCGCGCATGCCGGTCAGACCGTTGCCCTGGCGCAGTTCGGCGACCCCGCGACCGTCGTCGTGCGCGTGGATCGCGAGGCCGTTGTCGGCGGTGCGTTCGAATTTCAACCACAGGTTGCGCGCATAGGCGTGCCGCACGGTGTTGGTGATGATCTCCTGCGCGCAGCGCAACAGCACTTGCGCGCGCCGCGGATCGTCCACCGCGAAGCGCGGCGGCAGATCGAGATGGATGACGATGCCCGGCACGCCCTCGATCAGGGTCTCGAGCGCCGCGGTGAGGTCGATGGCGTCGTCCTCGCGCAACTGGCTCACCACCTCGCGCACGTCGGCCAGCAACAGCTTGGCCACGCTCTGCGCCTGGCGCACGTGTTCGAGCGCGGCACCGGACACGCGGTGACTGGCCACCTCGAGGTTGAGGCTGAGCGCGGTCAGATGGTGACCGACCAGATCGTGCAGCTCGCGCGAGATGCGCACGCGCTCGGCGATGCGGCTGGACTCGGTCAGCAGGGTGCGCGTGGCGCGCAACTCGGAGTTCAGGCGCCGCTGCTCCTCGCGCGAATCGGCCTGCTGCTTGGCCACCAGCGAGGTCACGAAGGTGAAGCCGGAAAAGCCGAAATAGAGCCCGCTCTGCAACAGCGCATCGAACCACTCGTAGCCCTCCGCGCGGTAGATGAACACCGGCACCAGCGAGAAATTCTGCAGCACGAGCCAGGCCACACCGGGCCAGAACGGCAGCAGCCACGGCAGCACGCCGGCGATCACCAGCAGCAGGATGCCGGACAGGCCGCTGTGGCTGAAATAGCCGATGCCGATCGCCGCCGCGTTCAGCCCGAGCAGCGTCGGCACGCTGCGCAGCCAGAAGTGGCGCTTGCCGAGATTCTGCGTGATCAGCCAGTAGCACAGACCGAACGCGGCGTAGCTCACGGTCCAGCCGACGAGGTCGAACTGGCTCGCCGCGTCCTCGCCCTGCCAGTGGCGGCGCAGCAGCGGAATGCCGACGCAGGCGTAGGTGAACAAGCCGGCGTAGCGCAGGAGCTGGATGTGGTTGAGCGAGGACACGCGCACCAGCGCATGATAGACCGCGGTCCGGCGCGCGCAACCTGCCCGAAGTCATTGCGCACGGACGCCTCCACGCAGCGTTAACGAAAATGCCACGCCGCCGACATGACCCGAACGGCGCGCGCATGCCATAATTCGCCCGATTCGATGCGCGGTCCCGGCCGCGCGGGTGGGAGGGACGACCGCATGACGATCACGATCCGCGACGCCGCGGAGCAGCAACTCGATTCCGTGCTCGCGCTCAACAACGCCGCGGGCATCACCATCCTGCCGCTCGACATGACACGGCTGCGCGCGCTCGCCGAACAGGCCGCCTACTTCCGCATCGCGCTGGTCGACGGCCAGATCGCCGGTTTCCTGATCGCGCTGCGCGAGACCGCCGAGTACGGCAGCCCCAATTTCCAGTGGTTCCGCGCGCACTACCCGCAGTTCCTCTACATCGACCGCATCGTCATCGCGCGACCGTACCGCGGCCTCGGTCTTGGCCGCATCTTCTATGCCGATGTCACCAGCTTCGCCGAGGTGCGCGTACCGCTGCTCACCTGCGAGGTGTTCCTCGAACCGCGCGACGACGCCTCGGTGCTGTTCCACGGCACCTACGGCTTCCAGGAAGTCGGCCAGCAGGTGATGCCGGGAGTGGACCGGCGCGTGTCGCTGCTCGCCAAGGAACTGTGCAGCTTCCCGTTCGTGCGCGACACCTACCTGCACGGACCGATGGGCGCGCTGCCGAACCAACCCTGGCTCGCCGAACGCCCGCGCCTGTTCGGTGCGCCGTCGCGGGCCGCGGCCGCGCACCGCGCCTGATGCATGGCCGGCGCCGGCGGCGACGCCGACGTGCTCCGCCTGGGCGAGGTGTCCGAATCGGCGCTGCGCGCGCTGCTCGCGCGCCACGCCATCGAACTCGTCGTGGTCGCGCCGAACCAGCCCATCCCCGGCAGCTACTGGGGCGAGCCGGAGGCGGGCGTGATCGGTCCGCGCGTGTTCGCGCGTGCGGACACGCCGGTGCACTCGGTGCTGCACGAGGCCTGTCACCTGATCGTGGCGCCGCCGGCGCGGCGTATACATATTCACACCGATGCGTCGAACTGCCAGGCCGAGGAGGACGCCGCCTGCTATCTGCAGATCGTCCTCGCCGATGCCATTCCCGGCGTCGGCCGCGCGCGGCTGATGGC
>JAJPHA010000040.1 GCA_021325475.1 Rhodanobacteraceae bacterium
GCGGCTTCGCCGGCGCCGGCGCGGCGGCTTGGGTCGCGGCCGCCGGCGGCGCGACGTCGGCGACGGCGGGCGCGCAGAGGCCGATCGCGGCGAGGAAAGCGAGGTGCCGCCACGGTCGGGCGGCGTTGCGAATCGGGGGACTTGCGATCACGGCGGACTTGCCGGAGACCCGGCTCCTTGGGAACGACACGCGCGCCGCGGCGACGGCGCTTCATGGCGAATTATCGCACGGGAATTCCCCGTGCCGCGCGCAGGCGCGGCGGCTAGCCGCCGCCGATGTGCAGCAGCTTGCCCGACGCGGACAGCCGGTAGAAACGCCGCAGCTCGCGCACCAGCGGCTCGCGTTCACGCGGCACGCCGAGCCGCGGCGCCAGGCGTAGCCAGTAGCGGCGCGCGTACTCGCTCGCGGTGAGATAGCGCCAGCGCTCGGATTCGGCGAGCGCCGGATCGTAGCGGACCGCGTCGAACAGGCGCGCGATCAACGCGCGCGGATCGGCCGCGCCCTGCCGTTCGAGCAGCGCGTGGCAGAGCAGGAACTTGTCCACCTCGGCCTGCAATTCGAGTTCGAGCGCGCTCACCTCGCGGTCGAACTGGGCGTTCCAGGCGAGGCAGACGAAATGGCTCACGCCCTCGAGCGCGTGCAGGAACGGTTGCAGGTTGCCGTCGTGCAGCGCCACGCGCGGATCGTCGCGCGCCAGCCGCTGCAGCACCTCGTCGGCGAGGTACAGCGCGATCTCGGCCTGGTCGTCCGCGCAGCGCACCAGCAACTGCTCGGCGGGGCGGCGGGCCGAGGCCGGCAGCAGCGCATCGAGGCTCTCGGCGCGGGTCACCAGCACCGATTCGACGCCGAGCGGCAGGGTCAGCTCGTAGAGCCAGGTCAGTTCGCGTTCGAGCGCGGCGGGCGTCATCGCGCGGCGTCACAGGTGCGCGAAGGCGTCGCGCGTGAGATTCTCCGGCGCGTCCTCGGTGCAGACCACGTCGTCCTCGATGCGGATGCCGCCGTAGCGGCGGAAGCGTTCGACCCGGTCCCAGTTCACCCACTTCGCCTGCGGTTTGGCCTTGAGCTCGGCGAGCAGCAGGTCGATGAAATACAGGCCGGGCTCGATCGTCATCACCATGCGCGGTTCCACGGTGCGGGTCAGACGCAGGTACGGATGCCCCGGCGGCCGTGGCCGGGTGCCGCCGGATTCGTCCTGCTGCAGGCCGCCGACGTCGTGCACCTGCAGGCCGAGCAGGTGGCCGAGGCCGTGCGGGAAGAACACGCTGGAGACGCCCTCGGCGACGGCGGCCTCGGCGCTCATGCGCACGAAATCGTGTGCGCGCAGGATCTCCGCCAGCACGTGATGGGCGTGCAGGTGCAGTGCCGGGTAGCTCTGTCCACTTTTCACTTTTTCCACAATGCCGCGCTGCGCCGCGTCCACCGCCTCGATCAGCGCCTGGAATTCGTCGGACTCGGCGCCGGCGTAGGTGCGGGTGATGTCGCAGGCGTAGCCGTGGAAGCTCGCGCCGGCGTCGATCAGGAACGAATGCGCGTGCGCCGGCGGCGCGCGCTGCAGATCGGTGTAGTGCAGCACCGCGCCGTGCTGGTTGAGGGCGATGATGTTGCCGTACGGCAGCTCGTGCTCGGTTTCGTGCACCGCGCGCAGATACGCCATGTGGATGTCGTACTCCGAGGCGCCGCCGCGGAACGCCGCTTCCGCCGCGCGGTGTGCGCGCGCGCCGAGCTTGTTCGCCACGCGCAGCATGGCGAGTTCGTAGTCGGTCTTGTAGGCGCGATGCCAGTGCAGGTAGTCGAGCAGCGCCGGCGGATTGTTCGGCACGATCTCGCCGAGCGCGGCGTCGTTCTCGCCGAGGATCGCCGCGCGCGCCGCCGGCAGGTGCGCACGCGCGTCCGCCGGCTCGCGGACGACGACGATGTCGAAATGCTCCACCCAGTAGCCGGCCGGCGCCTCCGGCACCACGTGCCAGTAATCGCGCGGCTGCAGATAGACGAGCTTCGGTTTCCGCCCCGGCGTGTACGCGATCCAGGAGCCCGGCGCCCTGGTCACCGGCAGCCAGTGCTTGAAATGCGGATTGACCGCGAACGGATACGGCCGGTCGTCGAGGAACTGCAGACGCGGCACGCCGGCGGCGATCAGCAGATGGTCGAAACCCCCGCGCGCCAATGCCGCGTCGGCGCGGGCCGTGAGCGTGCGCAGGTGATCGGGGTAGAGCTTCGCGAGCAGATCGGACATGAGCGGCATCCCCGCAGTGGACGCCTATTGTGCCGCAACGGCGGGGTGCGGTGGGGCCAGTGCCGGGGCCGTTGACGCCGCCGTGGACCGCCGGTTCAATATGCGGACATCGCTTCCGCCAAACGGCAAGGAGAATGGAATGTCGCCGCTGATCCGCCTCTCGATCCTGCTCGTGATGACGCTTGCGCCGGCCGTGTCTGCGCTCGCCGATCCGGTCTACCCCCCGAACCCGCAGTACGCGAATTTCAAGCTCGACCCGATCTACCCCTACCGCGGCACCTACTACGACCCGACGCAGTCGGGCACCGGCATCCAGGTGGATGTCGGCGCCTCGGGCAACGCCTTCGTCACGTATTACAGCTACACCGCGAC
>JAJPHA010000122.1 GCA_021325475.1 Rhodanobacteraceae bacterium
TCACCGCATCGCGCCAGCGCCTCCCGCTCGACCCCACCACCCGCCGCCGTCTTTTCCGCACGCGGCCACGAACCACGATTTCGTCCCTGAAGCGTTGCCGTTCGCCGCGAATGCGGCGACGCGACGCGCTACAATTGCGTCATGCGCAAACCGCCCATCGTTCACGGCACGCGACAGGCTGAAGGCAGCCATTTCCTGCGCGTCGAGCTGGTCGATCTCGAATTCTCCAACGGCGAGCGCCGCACCTACGAACGCCTGAAGGGTTCCGGTCTCGGCGCGGTGATCATCGTGCCGATGCGCGACGACGACACGGTGCTGCTGGTGCGCGAATACGGCGCGGGCATCGACCGCTACGAACTCGGCCTGCCGAAGGGGCGGTTGGACCAGGACGAAACAGTCGAACAAGGCGCGAATCGCGAGCTCAAGGAGGAGATCGGCTACGGTGCGCGCGAGCTGCACATTCTCACCACCTTGTCGCTGTCGCCGGCGTACATGACCAGCATGACCCACGTCGTGCTCGCGCGCGACCTGTATCCCGAGCGCCTGCCGGGCGACGAGCCGGAGGAGCTCGAGGTGGTCGAGTGGAAACTCTCGCGCCTGCACGAGCTGATTGAACGGCCGGACGTGAGCGAGGGCCGCTCGATCGCGGCGCTGTTCATCGCCCGCGAATACCTCGCCGGCCGGTTCCGGCCGCAGCCGTGAGCGGCGCCGCGCCCGATCTCGCGCGCCTGGCGCAGGAGTGCTGCGCGATCGCGCGCGCGGCCGGTACGGCGATCCTGCGCGTATACGCCGGCGAGTTCGCGGTCGAACGCAAGGACGACGATTCGCCGCTCACCGCCGCGGACCTGGCGGCGCACCGCGCCATCCTCGACGGTCTGCGCGCGCTGACGCCGCACTGGCCGGTGCTGTCGGAGGAATCGGCCGAGCAGGCGCCGTGGTCGGAGCGCCGCACCTGGCGGCGCTACTGGCTGGTCGATCCGCTCGACGGCACGCGCGAGTTCGTCAAGCGCAACGGCGAGTTCACCGTCAACATCGCCCTGATCGAGGACCACGCGCCGGCGCTCGGCGTGGTCTACGCGCCGGCGCTCGGCGAGCTGTACCGCGCCTGGCGCGGCGGTCATGCGTATTTTTCCACCATGCCGCAAAGCACCGAAATCCCGTTGCGCACACGCCGCCGCGGCGATCCGCTGATCGTCGCCGGCAGCCGCTCGCACGGCGATGCGCGCACCGCGGCGGCGCTGGCACGGCTCGGCCGCCACGAACTGCTGCCGCTCGGCTCGTCACTCAAGTTCTGTCGCGCGGCACGCGGCGAAGTGGACCTGTACCTACGCTACGGCGCGACCAGCGAATGGGACACCGCGGCCGGCCAATGCGTGCTCGAGCAGGCCGGCGGCCGGGTGCTGACGCTCGACGGCGCCGCGCTCGCCTACAACACCAAGGCGTCGCTGATCAATCCGGACTTCCTCGCCTGCGGCGATCCCGCGGTGGACTGGACCGGCCTGATCGCCGGCACCGCGCACGCGCCGCCGCGCGCCGGCCATTGACCTGCATCGCCGGCCGCTTTTCAATCGCCGCATCCGCATCCGACATGTCCGACATCGACGAGCTGCTGCGCATCATGGCGAAATTGCGCGACCGCGAGCACGGCTGCCCGTGGGACGTGGCGCAGGACTTCGCCTCGATCGCGCCGTACACCATCGAGGAGGCCTATGAGGTCGCCGACGCCATCGACCGCGGCGATTTCGTCGCCCTGCGCGACGAGCTCGGTGATCTGCTGCTGTAGGTCGTGTTCCACGCGCGCCTGGCCGAGGAGGCCGGCGCGTTCACCTTCGCCGACGTGGTCGCGGCGATCTGCGCCAAGCTCGTCCGCCGGCATCCGCACGTGTTCCCCGACGCCGAAGGCAATTTGCAAAAAGTGGAAAATGCCGCAGCGCAGACCGCCGCCTGGGAGGCGCACAAGCGGCGCGAGCGCGCCGGCGACGATGACCCCAGCCTGCTCGCCGGCATTCCGCGCGGCCTGCCGGAATGGCTGCGCGCACTGAAACTGCAGAAGCGCGCGGCCAGCATCGGCTTCGACTGGAGCGAGCCCGGCCCGGTGCTGGACAAACTCGCCGAGGAACTCGCCGAGGTGCGCGCCGAACTCGCCGCCGGCGCGGACCCGGCGCGGCTGGAAGACGAGATCGGCGACGTGCTGTTCGTCGGCGTCAATCTCGCGCGCCTGACCGGCATCGACTATTCCGCCGCGCTGCGCCGGGCCAACGCCAAATTCGAACGCCGCTTCCGGCGCATGGAGCAACTCGCCGCCGCCGACGGCACCACCCTCGCCGGCAAGCCGCTGGCCGAGCAGGACGCCTATTGGAACCGCGCCAAGACGGAGGAAACCGGCGGCGCTAAACCTTGAGGCTCGCCGGCGCATCGAACCCGGCGGTCTGCCACGGAGCATCGATCATGCGTGTCCTTCTGGGTTTCGGTCTGCTGCTGGTGTCGCTGAGCGCGTCGGCGGGCTACGAATGCCGGTACAGCGAGGAGCGCAAGCTCGACATCGACGCCGCCGGCTTGCGCACGCTGGCACTCAAGCTCGGTTCCAGCGATGCGCGCGTGCAGGGCGTGCCGGCATCGAATCGCATCGAGGTGCGCGGCAAGGCCTGCGCCTCGGCGCCGGACCGGCTGGCCGGGTTGACCATCGATCAGCACCGCGACGGCGACACGGTGACCGTGACCACGCACCAGGCGGAGACGCAGACGTTTTCCTGGTTCGGCTCGAACTACGCCTATCTCGATCTCGAAGTGCGGCTGCCGGCGACGCTGGCGCTGCGCATCGAGGCCACTTCGGGCGACGCCGAGGTCGCCGACGTGGCGAGCCTGGATTTCGTCTCGCATTCGGGCGACCTTTCGCTGCACCACGTCGCCGGCACGGTGGCCGCGGAGGTGCATTCCGGCGACATCCAGGCCGACGACGTCGGCAGTTTCGAGTTGCGCCGCTCCGGCTCCGGCGACGTGCGCGTGCGCAAGGTGCGCGGCGAAGTGAAAGTCGGTCACGTCGGCTCGGGCGATCTCGAATTCAGCGACGTCGGCGGCGGTGTTGAGATCGGCTCGGTCGGTTCGGGCGACGTCACCGTCGACCACGCCGCCGGCAGCGTGCGGATCGACGCGATCGGTTCCGGCGACGTCAGCGCCAGCGGCATCGGCGGCGATCTGGTGGTCCAATCCGCCGGCAGCGGCCGCATCCGGCATCACGGCGTGAAGGGGCGCGTCGAGGTGCCGAAGGATCACGACGATTGAGGGGAACGCGCCTCTCCCGCGGGCGGGAGAGGTCGCGCCGAAGGCGCGGGTGGGGGTGGCAGGGAAGTGATCTCGTTCTTTTCTCCAAGCGCGTCCTGCGGTTTTCCGCTCGCGTCCGGCGCGCGGGTTACTTGCTGACCAGAGCAGAGCTTCCGCTCGGCCGCAGGCCGAGCGGGTCACTTCTTTGCTGGTGCAAAGAAGTAACCAAGAAACACCTCGAAAGCAGAGCATCCCCAGGAGGACCTGCACGAAGTTCTGCGAACAGATGAATGTTCCAGTACAACTCGGTCGCACCGGGTCGGACGGCTCTTCGCTTCGCTTGCGACGAAAGACCTGCATGCGAAGCGAGCGACGTTGCAGCCCGCGGCGGACGAGTTGTATACGGAGCCTTCATCCCTTCACAAAATTGTCGTGCAGTTCCTCCCGAGGGATGCTTTGCTCTGACGTGCTTTCTTTTGGTGACTTTTCTTTGCACGAGCAAAGAAAAGTTACCCGCTGTCTGAAGGGCAGCGGAAGCTTTGGCTGTGGAAAGTAACCCGCTCGGCCCGCGGCCGAGCGGAAGCTCTTGATTTGCAGAATCACCAAACCCCTGCGCGGCCGAGCGAAAGCCCCCGCTCGTTCGACTTCGCCAAAAAAACGCAACAGCGCGAGACACTCCGTCAGCGTCGGGCCGCGCCGAATTTCGCCAGCGCCTGCGCGTGCAGCGCCGGCGTCCCGGCGAGCACGCTCGTGGTGTCGAGGGTCAACTCGGCGCCGGCGAGATCGGTGAACACGCCGCCGGCCTCGCGCACGATCACGGCAAGCGCGGCGATGTCGAGGATGTTCACGTCCGATTCGATCACGAGGTCGAGGCAGCCGCGCGCGAGCAGGTGGTAGTGCAGGAAGTCGCCGTAGCCGCGGATGCGGCCGCTCGCGCGGATCAGTTCGCCGAGCGCGTTCCAGCGCGCATCCCGGGTCAGGGTCTTGACGTTGCCGATGGAGATCGCGGTCTCGGCGCCGAATTCGCGCGTGTCGGCCACGCGCAGCCGCTCGCCGTCGCGGAATGCGCCGCCGCCGGCGCGCGCCCAGCAGGTCTCGCCGAATTCCGGCGCACAGGACACGCCGAGCACGAGCGCGCCGCGATGCATCAGCGCGATCTGCGTGGAGAACATCGGGTAGCCGCGCACGAACGCTTTGGTGCCGTCGATCGGATCGATCAGCCAGAGCCAATCGCCCGCGCCCTCGCGCCCGCTCTCCTCGCCGTAGCGCGCATGCTCCGGGTACGCGCGCCGGAGTATACTTTTTATCACCGCCTCGGCCTCACGGTCGGCGACGGTCACCGGCGTGTGGTCGGCCTTGGTCTCCACCGCAACGCCGGCGCGGTAGTGGCGACGGATCACTTCCGCCGCCGCCGCGGCGGCGTCGCGCGCGACCGCGAGCGCCTCGTCGAGAAATGTGGAAAATGCGGCATCCATCACAGCCACGGAAACACCTGTCCGCGAATGACGAGATGCGAGCGGCCGTCCGCCTGCGGCTCGCCGATGTAGCGCAACGCCTCCTGCACGTGCGGATTGCCGTCGCGCGCGGCGAGCTCGGCATCCGCCACGAAGCCGCCGGCGCTGACGCGGAAGCGGCCGTGCAGCTCCAGCGGCCCGCCGAGGTCCCGCACCTCGCCGTCGATCGCGCCATCACTGGCGGTGGCGAAGCGCGCCTCGAGATCGCCGAACTCGGCCTGCGCCGCGCCGCTCACCGCGGCCGCCTGCCAGCGCAGGCTGCCCTCGGCCTGCTCGAGCCAGGCGCCGCGCAGATGCGCCTGCGCCAGCTCGCCCTGGATGTCGCCGTGCAGTTGCAGCGCCGGAATGTCGAGCACCGGCGCGGCCAGGCTCGCCGGCAGGCGGAACCGCGCCGCGCGCACGCGCACGTTGCCGTCGGCATCGCGCGTGACCTCGCCGGATGCCGTCACGGCATCGCCGACGAGATGCAGGTCCGCGACCAGCGTCCCCTGCAGCAGCGGCAGCGCGTGCAGGTCCCAGTCGAGTGCGCCGAGCTCCCGATCGAACACCCGCAGGTGCGCGGCGCGACCCTGCCAGACGCTGCCGCTCACGTCGTCCAGGCGGATCGCGCCGAGGCGATCGGCGACCCAGCGATACGCCGTCGCCGCCGGCAGCGTGGCGACGCCGATGCCGGCGATGAGGAACACCACGAGCAGGAAGACCAGCGACCGACGCAATACGGACATGGTATATTATTTTATTTATACACAATGTCGCACGCCCTACGGCGCGCGATCCTGCAGGGTCACCCGCGCGTTGACCAGACCGAGCCCTTCCACCTTGTCGGCGGAAAAGTCGCTCACTGTGATGCCGTAGTCACGCGTCAACCGCTCGAGCCAGTCGACCAGTGCATCGAAACTGGCGATCTCGAAACTCACCCGCACGCTGGCCGCACCCGTCGGCTCCACCCGCTTGAGCGCACCGGCAAGCCCGGCCGCGCGCGCGGTCGCATCCGCCAGCGCGAGCAGCGATTTGCCCTGCCGGTCGGCCTGGCTGCGCGTCCCCTGCGCGCGCAGTTCACGGGCCTCGCCCGCGGCCCGGCGCATCCAGGCGAGGTCCGCGCGCTGGCGCGCGACCCGCGCGACGAGCTCGGCGCGCGCGTGGCTCAGCGGATACCAGACGAAGGCCCAGCCGAGCAGCAGCGCGGCGAGCGCGGCGCCGCCGGCGAGCACATGCCGGTCGCGCATCGACAGCCGCTCCCACCATGCGCGGATCACGGCGCCCCCCCGGCGATGCGCAGCCGGCCGTCCACGCCCTCGGCGCTGCTGGTGGCTGCGGTGACTTCGACTTTCAGTCCCGGCAACGTGGTCATGCGTTCGCGCATCAGGTCGAGCGTCTGCACGTCCGGCGCGCGCAGCGCGAGCTCGAGCACGCCGTTGTGGTATTCGATGCCGCTCAGACTCGTGCGCGTGGTGCTGGCGAGCAACGGCGCGACCTCGGCGAGCCGCGGCAGCAGACCGCCGGCGCCGCCGCCGCGTTGTGCCGCGAGCGCGCTTTCCAGCAACTGGCGCGGATCGCCGGCGACCTGGTCCATCTGCGGGAACGCCTCGTGCAAGGCAGCGCGCGCCGCCGCCTCCAGCCGCGCGGACTGGCGCGCCAGACGCCAGCAATCGAGGCCGTAGTATACAAATAGCAAAAGCAGCGCCGCCGCCGCGAGCGCCGCGGCGCCGCGCCACAGACGCGCCGCCGGCGCCTGCCGGTGGCGTGGCGCGAACTCGCCCTGCAACAGATTCGGCTCTGGCTCGGCGAGCAGGCATTCGGCGAAGAAGGCGAGCGCGTCGCGCGGCCCGGCATGGTGGCGCACGCTCAGCCCCGGCAGGACCGGTGGCGAGGCGGCGGCGCGGAAATCGTGGAGCTCGAAGGCGAGCGCCTCGGCCCGGCCGGCGTTGATCACGTCGAGCCACTCGGCGAGCCCGGCGGGATCCGCGACGCCGGCCTGCGCCGGCGCGCTGCGCCACAGGGCACGGGCGTCCTCGAGCACGACGCTGCCCGTGCGCTCGTCGACCGGCAGCGCCTGGGTCTCGGCGTAGAGCGCATCGGCACGCACGCCAGCCGCGGCGAGCCGCGCCAGCCATTCGGTCAGCCGCGCGCGCGCCACCACCGCCACCGGCACGCGTTCGCCCGCGGCGCGTTCGGCGACGGCGAAGTGCAGCTCCTCCACCGGCGCGGCGAGCTGGTCCTCGAGCGCGAACGGCACGGCCTTGACGAACTGCGCGCGCGATACCGCCAGCCGCGGCGTATCGAGCAGCAGCACGTCCTCGGCCGGCGCCAGCGCGACCACGCGCTCGGCGCGCGCCAGCAGCGGCGCCGGCGGCGTGCCCGGCTGCGCGCCGGACAACACGCGCCCGGCGGCATCCTGCGCCAGCCAGGAACATTGGCCGTCCGCGTGCAGCCGGATCAGCAGACGCGCGGACATGAACGGAGCCTCGGTATCATCGGCCGCATTGTAGCAGCGCGGCGAGGCCGGATCGGCCGCGCCCCGAGTCTTCGCCTCACTCGTCGCCGCGGCTGCGTTCGAGCACGTGCACGCCGGCGTTCGCGCCGCCGATGCGCCGCTCGATCAGGCGGAAGAACACGAACGGCAGGCCGTCGAGCGTGATCTCGCCGCGCGCCAGGAAGTAGCTGCTCTGCACGCCGTAGCAGTCGGCGCAGTCGAGCTTGAGGTCCGGCACCTGCGCGACCAGCTCCTGCGGAATCTGCCGGTAGCGCGCGTGGCCCTGCTGCCACAGCGCCTGCGCGGTCTGTTGCGTGACCGGATTCGCGCTCGACAGCGTCATCAGCACCGGCACGCTGGCGGTGTTGACATTGATGCGCGTGCCCGGCGGCAGCGCGCTCACGTGCGGCGCGAGCGCCGCGTACACTGCGCCGCTGACGCCGCGCACCAGGCGCAGTTCCGACACGTGCGCGAAGATGCGCCGCGCCGCGCGGTACGGCACCGGCTGCGCCAGGTACCCGTTGTCGCTCGCGCCGGCGGCGGGGCTCGCATCCATCCAGTCGACGACGTTGTCGGCGAGCGCCGGATCGAGCTTGAGCGCGCGCAGCAACAGCACGAACTTGTCCTTCCACACCGCCGCGCGGGGATTGCTGGCGAGCGGCGCCAGATTGTTGAGATTGAAGCGGCCATCGAGATCGCGCATCGTCGCGGCGATCTCGCCGCCCGGCACCGGCGTGGGCGGCAGCGGAATCGCCCACGGATCGTCCGCGGTGTCGATGGCATCGCCGCTCGCCTGGTCCTGCAGCAGCACGTGCGCGGCATAGGCTTCCAGACCTTCGGCGTAGGCCTGCGCCTGCGCCGCGCGCAAGGCGTTGCGGGCGCGTGCGGCGGCGAGTTCGCCGCGAGTGAGGAGCGTCGCGATCAGCACCGTCGCCAGCGCCACGACCAGCAGCGCCACCAGCAGGGCGACGCCGCGTTGTGGAAAATGCGGCATTTTTCTCACGGCCCCGCGCCCGCCGCCGCGGCCGGCCAGGCCGCGACCAGCTCCACCGTGCCGCCGATCTCGCCGTGCGCGCGCGTCTGCCAGCGCCACTCGACGGCACGCGGCAGCGCCGCCGGATCGGCGCCCTGCGGCGGCCACGCCGGCAGCCAGCGGTTGTCCGGCGCGAGGTAGCGCAGGCGGAACTCGGCGGTCGGCACGGCGAGATCGACGAGCTCGGGCACCGTGTCCGGCGCGCGATCGAGCACCGCGTAGCGGCCGCGCCGCAACGTGCCGGCGTCGAAGGCATAGAACACGCGCTCCAGATTCGAGCGCGCCTCGGCCTGCGGGTTGGCGAAGCCGAGCCGGGTGAACTCGATGCGATCGGCGCTGCCGAGCAGCGCCGGCAGGGTCTGCCCGCCGCCACCGAGCACCGGCCGCGCCACCGCCGCGCCGAGATCGCGATCGAGCGCCGCCACCGCGCGCACCAGATCGCGAAAGGCGTCTTCCTGCCGCGCCAGCTCCGCGCGCGTGCGCGTGAGCGCGTCGAGGCCGCCGTAGGCCAATGCCGCCATCGTGGCGAACACCGCGAGCGCGACCAGGAGCTCGATCAGGCTGAAGCCGGACGCGGCGCGACGCGGCGTCATGGCGAAAGCTCCCGACCGCCGAACCCGGTGAGCTCGGCCAGCGGCGCACTGCGATCGGCCTCGGCATAGACGCGCACCTCGATCCGGCGCAGCGTCGGCAGCGGCGTCGACTGCACCACGAGCTCGTAGCGCCAGTCGCGATCGGCGTAGCGGCGCCGGCCGTCGCTCTTGCCGAGCGGCGGGAACGGTGTCGCCAGGCGTGTCTGCGCGAGTACGTCGGCCGCCAACCAGCCGGCATAGGTGCGCTCGCGCAGCGCGGCGAAATCGGCGACCTGGCTCGCGGCGGTGCGCGTCAGCGCGACCAGGGCGAGCGCCAGCACGGCGAGGCCGATCAGCACCTCGAGCAGGGTGAAGCCCGTCGCCGGCGGGCGCGCCGGACGCTCAGCGCGCATGCGCGTCCCCGGCGACCAGCGCGACCGTGCCGTCGGCGCTGCCGTCGAGGCGATAGCGCTGCGGCGCGTCGGCCAGGCGCAAGTCGAGACGAAACGGCGTCAGCTCGCCGGAGGCGAAGCACACGATCTGCGGCTTGTCCGGGAACGCCTCGGCGATCTCGACCGCGCGCCCGTCGCGCGAGAGTTCGGCGACGATCCCCGGCAGCCAGGTGCGCGGCCGCAGTTCGTCGCCGACGATCGGCAGCCAATCGGCGCGCTCGAACCGGCTGAACCGGTAGCCCGCGTGGCGCAAGGCGAGGCCGATCGTGCGCCCGGTCAACTCGGCCTGCTCGCAGGCGTAGGCGATCAGCGCGCGCGTCTGCTCGGCCTCGCGCGCCAGACGGCGCGCGCCGATGCCGCCGACGGCGAGCGTCAGCGCGCCGGCGAGCACGGCGAGAATCACGACGACGACCAGGAGCTCGATCAGGGTGAAGCCGCTGCGGCGATGGCCGGATCGCGCCATCCCTACTCCCAATTGCCGATGTCCGCATCCTCGCCGTCGCCGCCGGGCTTGCCGTCGGCACCGTAGCTGAACACGTCGATCTCGCCGTGCATGCCCGGACGCAGATACAGGTACGGCCGGCCCCACGGGTCCTTCGGCAGCTTGTCGAGATAGCCGTGCCAGTTCGGCGCCTCCGGCGCGCCGCTCGGCTTGTGCACGAGCGCATCCAGTCCCTGCTCGGTGCTGGGATAAGTATAATTATCCAGTTTGTACGTGTTCAGCGCGGTGACGATCGCCTGGATGTCCTGGCGCGCGCGCACCTGGCGCGCCTCGCCGGGGTGCTGCATCACCTTCGGCACCACGATCGCGGCGAGAATGCCGAGGATGACCACCACCACCAGGATCTCGATCAGGGTGAAGCCACCCGAGGGCTGAGGGCCGAGGGCTGAGGGCCGAGGACCGGGAGCGGAAGGCGGGAGGGAGCGCGGCATCGGGGCGGCTTGTGCGAAGTGGCGATGGCGCCGATCATAGCAAAGCATGAACGCACTCCCCCAAACGCCAGCGCCCGACACCGCCGCCTGGCGCGCGCGCGATCTCGCCGTGCTCTGGCATCCCTGCACGCAGATGCACGATCACGCCGAACGCGTGCCGCTCATCCCGATCGCGCGCGGCGAGGGCGCCTGGCTGATCGATCATGCCGGCCGCCGCTATCTCGACGCGATCAGTTCGTGGTGGACGAATCTGTTCGGCCACGCCAATCCGCGCATCGCCGCCGCGGTCAAGGATCAGCTCGATCGCCTGGAGCACGTGATCTTCGCCGGCTTCAGCCACGAGCCCGGCATCCGTCTCGCCGAGGAACTGCTGCGCGTGGCGCCGCCCGGCCTGGCGCGCGTGTTCTACGCCGACAACGGCTCGAGCGCGATCGAGGTGGCGCTCAAGATGAGCTTCCACTACTGGCGCAACGTCGGCCGCGCCGGCAAGACCCGCTTCGTCGCGCTGACCGGCAGCTACCACGGCGAAACCCTGGGTGCGCTCGGCGTCACCGACGTGCCGCTGTACCGCGCCACCTACGCGCCGCTGCTGCTGTCGCCGATCCTGGTGCGCTCGCCCGATTGTTACGAACGCGCGCCCGGCGTGTCCTGGCGCGAGCACTCGCTCGCCCGCCTCGCCGACATGCGCGCCGCGCTGGAGCGGCATGCGCACGAGGTGTGCGCGGTGATCGTCGAGCCGCTGGTGCAATGCGCCGGCGGCATGCGCATGTACGATGCGGCCTATCTCACCGGCCTGCGCGCGCTGTGCGACGAATTCGGCGTGCATCTGATCGCCGACGAGATCGCGGTCGGCTTCGGCCGCACCGGCACGCTGTTCGCCTGCGAGCAGGCGGC
This sequence comes from Rhodanobacteraceae bacterium, assembly GCA_021325475.1. Classification (GTDB taxonomy): domain Bacteria; phylum Pseudomonadota; class Gammaproteobacteria; order Xanthomonadales; family Rhodanobacteraceae; genus Rudaea. The sequence continues at coordinate 11,133 of JAJPHA010000122.1, forward strand.
GATCACGCCGGATTTCCTGTGCCTGTCGAAGGGCCTGACCGGCGGCTTCCTGCCGCTGTCGGCGGTGCTGACCACGGCGGCGGTGTACGACGCCTTCTATGCCGAGTATGCGAGTGGCAAGGCGTTCCTGCATTCGCACAGCTATACCGGCAATCCGCTCGCCTGCCGCGCCGCGCTGGAGACGCTGGCGATCTTCCGCGACGAGCCGGTGCTCGCGCGCAATCGCGAACTCGCGGCACAGCTGGCCGCGCGACTGGCGCCGCTCGCCGCACATCCGCACGTCGCCGAGGTCCGCCAGACCGGCCTGATCGCGGCGATCGAGCTGGTGCGCGAGCGGACCCCGCGCACGCCGTTCCCGGCAGCCGAGCGCCGCGGCCTGCGCGCCTACCTGTATGCGCTCGCGCACGGCGTGCTGCTGCGTCCGCTCGGCGACGTGATCTACTGCATGCCGCCCTACGTCATCCGCCGCGACGAGATCGACCGGATGGTCGACGTCGCCGCCGCGGCGATCGATCATGCCGTGGCCTGAGCGATGCGCGTGCCCCGCATCCACATCGACGCGACGCTGCACGCGGGCAGCGAGGTGACCCTGCCGCTGCAAGCCGGCGAACACGTCGCCCGCGTGCTGCGCCTGCCGCGCGGCGCGCCGCTGATCCTGTTCAACGGCGACGGCCGCGAATACGACGCGCGCCTGGCCGCGCTCGCCAAGCGCGCGGTCACCGCCGAGATCCTCGCCGTGCGCGAGGTGGACCGCGAGGCGCCGTTGCCGCTGACCCTGGCGCAGGGCATCGCGCGCGGCGAGAAGATGGACTGGATCCTGCAAAAGGCGACCGAGCTCGGCGTCGCCCGCATCGTGCCGCTGGTGACCGAACGCACCGAGGTGCGGCTCGACGACGACCGCGCCGACCGCCGCCGCGCGCATTGGCGCAGCGTGATTGCCGCGGCCTGCGAACAATGCGGACGCAACCGCCTGCCGACGGTCGAGGCGCCGCAGCCGCTGGACCGCTGGCTCGCCGGACTCGCCCCCGGCGCGCTGCGCCTGGCGCTGCTGCCCGACGGCGAGGCGGCATTGCGGCAATTACCACAAATGGAAAATGGCGCAATCCTGGTGGTCGGCCCGGAAGGCGGCCTGTCCGCACACGACGCCGCGCTGCTGCGGCAAACCGGCTTCCGCGCCCTGCGCCTGGGCCCGCGCATCCTGCGCACCGAAACCGCCAGTCTCGCCGCGCTGGCGGCGCTGCAGGCGCTGTACGGGGATTGGTGAGCGCGGTCCGCAGCGCGCGGACGCGCGCCGCCGGTGGCTACGCCGCCAGCGCCTGGCTGACCAGTTGTTCGATCTGGCCGAGATTCGGGATCACGGCCTGATCGTCGCGCACCAGCACCTGGGCATGCACGCCGGGCGGATGCGCGCTTTCGTCGCCGGTCGGGATGAGCAGGTCCGGGGTGATCGTGGTCAGGCGCGGGAAGCCCTGCGCGAGCATGGCCAGGAACGGCATCTTGGCGTTGCCGCCGAGCGCCTTGAGCACCGCCACCTTGGCGTTGGTGTAGCTTTCCTGCCGGGCGCCGCCGGAGAGCATGGCGAAGGAGAACAGCGGCAAGCGCCAGCCGCGCCAGGACAATCGTCCGAGCAGCCACGGCGGCGCGTTGGCGATCTTTTCCGGCGTGGCGTAGGTGATGACCTCGGCCACGGTGGCGTTCGGCAGCAGCACCCGGCCGCCGGTGACCGGGATCATGACGCCGCGGATTTCGCGGCTGGTGGTGAGCTCGGCCATCGTCCTCTCCTCAACCCTTGCCGTAGTCGGCGGTCATTTTCTGGGCGAGCTGCTGCGGCGAGCCGACGAAACTGACGATGCCCGCCTCGCGCACGCCATCGACCATCGAGCTGATGACGCAGGTGTCCGGGTCCTGCGCCCAGACCACGCCGCCGCGGCTCTTCAGGTACTTGCTGCCCTCGATCGCATCGTGCGCCATGCCGGAGAAGATGATCGCGCCGGCGCCGCTGCCGAACTGATCGGCGACGTCGCGCAGCACCATGTCGATCGACGGCGAATACGCCGGCTTCTCCGGCAGGTGCGCGAGCGTGATCACGCCCTCGGCGTCCACCTGCAGCCGGTGCGTGGTCGGCACGATCAGCACCTCGCCGTGGCCGACGCGCTCGCCGTGGGTGGGATTGCGCACGGTGAGCGTGACCGCCTTGCGCAACTGCGCCGACATCAGCTCGAGGAATTCCTCGCCCATGTGCTGGGCGAGGATGAACAGCGCCGGGAACCCGGCCGGCAAGGCGCCGAGGAAATCGCGCACCGCCTCGGGACCGCCGATCGAGGCGCCGAGCACGAACACGCGTTTCAGCACGGCCGGCGCCGCGCTCTTGGCTTTCGCCGGCGGACGGCTGCCGTCGAGCCAGGCTTCCTTCGCGTAATTGGGATTCTGGTAGGTCTGCGGCGCGACCGCCTCCTCCATCGGCACCAGTTCGAGATTGAGCGTGCCGGTGACGGGCAGCGTCGCCTGCTGCTTGGCGGTCGGCGCTTCCACTTCCGGGGCGAGATATTCCGCCGCGCTCATTTTCTCGACACCGAACTCGTCTGCGGCCGGCGCAGCGGCGTCGGCCGGCGCTTCCTCGACCGCTTCGAGATCCCACTCCGGCGGCAGCAGCGGCTCGGCCGCCGGCGGCGCGGCGGGCTTGCGTTCGGCCGGCTTGAACGTGCCGTCGGTCGCCTCCGGGACGGCCGCGGCGGCGACGTCGAGCTGATCGAAGATCGCCGGGAACTCCTCCTGCAACTGCTCGACCGCGCCGGGCGCGGGCGCGAGATCGGCGCTGCTGAGCTCGATGGTCTCCTCGACGCCCGCCGGTGCGGCCGGGGCCGCCGTCGGCACGTCGCCGAGATCGAAGTCCGCCGGCAGGCCGATGTCCGGTTCGGCGGCCGCGGCGGTCGGCGCGGCGTCCGCCGCGGCGAACAGGGCGTCGAGTTCGGCGGCGAAATCCGCATCCGTGCCCTGCGTCACCACGGCGGCCGGTGCAGCCGGTGCCGGCGGTTCGGCCGGCTGATCGAACTGCTTGATGAACTCGCCGAGCGCGGCGATATCGAGCTCGCCCGTTGCCACCGCCGGCTCCGGTTCGGGCGCGCGCAGTTCCGGTGGCACCGGCAATTCGACCGTCGGCGGCTCCGGCTTGCGCGGCGCGATGGGCGCGGGCGGCGCGCCGGGCCGTTCCGCCACCGGCACGGCCGCGGCCGATTTCTGCACCGGCGTAGGCACCGCCTCGGCCCCCGGCGGACGCGGCGGTTCGGCGACCTCCGGCCGGCTCAGGATCTTCGCCGCCAGATTGCGCGCCCAGCGCGCGTGATCCCAGCCGGACAACTGCTCGGTGACCTGCGCGTCGTTGAACACGACGTGGTAGTCGCCGGCGTCGAGCACGTCGTAGACCTGGTCGATGTAATCGTCGCTGTCGGCGCCGAGATTGACGATCACCACGCGGGCGCCGGAGCCCTCCAGCGCGTCGCGATCGATGTTCGCCGACGGCGCCTCGTAGACCACCGCCGCGCCGAGTTCCTTCAGCGCTTCGCGCAGATGGCCGCCGTACTGGCTGCTGGGATACAGCAGCGCGACGCGCACGTCCTGTCCGGGCAGCACGTTAGGCACGGCTCAACCTCAGCGTTTCCTGGACGTTGCGCAACAGGTCGGCCTCCTGATACGGCTTGCCGAGGTAACGCTCCACGCCGATTTCCAGCGCGCGCTGGCGGTGCTTCTCGCCGGTGCGCGAGGTGATCATGATGATCGGCACCTGTTTCAGGCGCGCATCGTTCTTCATGTAGGTGGCGAGCTCGTAGCCGTCCATGCGCGGCATCTCGACGTCGAGCAGCACCACGTCCGGCACCTTGTCCTGGAGTTTTTCCACCGCATCGAGACCGTCCTTCGCGGTGATCACCTCCATGTCGTTGCGCTCGAGCACGCGCGTGGTGACCTTGCGCATGGTGATCGAGTCGTCGACCACCATCACCAGCGGCTGCGCGCGATGCTCGACCGCGGACGGCGCCAGCGGTGCCACCGGCGTCACCGCCTCCTCGCCCGCCGCGACGCGTTCGCGCAGCGCGGCGCTGCGCCGAACCAGCGGCGCGAGATCGAGAATCATCACCACCGAACCGTCGCCCATGATGGTGGCGCCGAAGATGCCCGGCACCGAGCTGATCTGCGGGCCGACCGACTTGACCACGATTTCGCGCGAGCCGATGACGCCGTCGATGCGCACTGCGGCGCGCTGGTCGCCGGTACGGGTCATCAGCAGCGGCAACTGGGTCTCGTCGCTCATGCGGGTCGGCGGCAGATTGAGCAACTGCGACAGTTCGTAGATCAGGAACTCCTCGCCGGCGTAGGTGTAGGTCGGGTTCGGCAGGTTCATGCGCCGCTCGAGATCGTCGCGGGCGATGCGCACCACGCCCTGCACCGAGGACATCGGCACGGCATAGGTCGCCTCGCCGAGACGCACCAGGATCGCCTGGGTCACCGCCAGGGTGAACGGCAGGCGGATCGTGAAGGTGGTGCCCTGGCCGCGCGTGGAATCGATCGTCAGCGAACCGCCGAGCTGCTTGATCTCGTTGTGCACCACGTCCATGCCGACGCCGCGGCCGGCGAGCTGGGTCACCTGCTCGGCGGTGGAGAAGCCGGTTTCGAGGATGAAGCCGTACAAGTCGCGGTCGGACAGTTGCGCGTCCGGTTTCAGCAGGCCGCGCTCGATCGCCTTGCGGCGGATCGCGTCGCGGTCGATGCCCTTGCCGTCGTCGGACACGCGCAGCACCACTTCGGTCGCCTCGCGGCTGACCTGGATCGTCACCGTGCCTTCCTGCGGCTTGCCGGCGACGAGACGTTCCTCCGGCGATTCGATGCCGTGGGCGAGCGCGTTGCGCAGCATGTGCTCGAACGGCGCCTTCATGCGCTCGAGCAGGTTGCGATCCATTTCGCCCTGCGCGCCTTCCACCTTCAACTGGGCGCGCTTGCCGAGTTCCTGCGCCGCCTGGCGCAGCGTGCGGCGCAGCGACGGCACCAGCGAATCGAACGGCACCATGCGCGTGCGCATGAGGCCTTCCTGCAGGTCCGAGCTGACGCGCGACTGCTGCAGCAGCAGCGTTTCCGACTGGCGGGTGAGGTCGTCGAGCAGGTTCTGGATCGAGACCAGGTCCGACACCGACTCGGCCAGTGCGCGCGAGAGCTGCTGCAACTGGCTGAAGCGATCGAGCTCGAGCGGGTCGAACGCGGTGTCGCCGACTTCGTGCTGTTCGCGCTGATAGCGGGCGATGATCTGCGCCTCGGTTTCGAGCTCGAGCTTGCGCAACTGTTCGCGCAGGCGGCTCACGGTCTGCTCGAACTCGACCAGGTTGAAGCGGAAGGTCGAGATCTGCTGCTCCAGACGCGAGCGGTAGATCGACACCTCGCCGGCGTAGTTGACCAGCGAGTCGAGCAGATCCGAACGCACGCGGATCATCTCCTGCGGCGCGCGCGCCTGGACCTCCTCCTCCTCGACCGCCGCCGGTCGCACCGCCGGACGCGGCGGCGGCTTCGGCGCGGGCGCGGGTGCCGCGTCCGGAGCCGGCGCCGGCTCCGGACGCGCTTCCGCCACCGGCGGCGCCGGCGCGACGGCCGGCGTCCTCGCGCCGGCCGCGGGCAGCTCGCCCGAGACCAGACCCTCGAAGCGGGCGATGGCGTGTTCCGGCATCGCGATCGCCTGGCGCCGCGCGACGCGCTGGATCAGGCCGTGCAGCCGATCGAAGCCGCGTTCCAGCGAATCGACGGTGAGGCGGTCCATCACCCGGCGGTTGTCGCTGATCGCCTCGAGCAGCGACTCCATGGCGTGGGACAGGTCACCGATCGGCGCCAGTCCGGCCATGCGCGCACCGCCCTTGAGCGTGTGCAGGTCGCGCTGCAGGCCGGTGATCAGATCGCGATCTTGCGGCGCCTCGCGCAACTTCGCCATCAGCGAATCGGAATGATCGAGGATGTCGGCACCCTCCTGCACGAAGATCTCGAGCAGGTCCTCGTCCAGATCGGGCAGGTCGAGCCTGCCGTCCGGTTGCGGATCGTCCGGCAGCGGCGGCAGCTCCATCGCGACCGGCGCGGGCTCCGCCACCGGCATCGGCGACAGTTCGATGACTTCGACGACCGGCGCGGTGGGCGGCTCCGGCGCCATCGCGGCCGGCGGAGGTTCCGACACCGCCACCGGCGGAATCTCGATGACCTCGACGCTCGGCTCGGCGGCGGGCGTGGCCAGCGTGACGGCTTCGACGGCGGCGGGCTCGTGCGCCGGCTCGACCGCCGCCGGCTCGCCTTCGGCCTGCGCCAGATCCTCGAACGAGAGCAGTTCCGGCTCGACCGCGGCGGGCACGGCCGGTTCCGGCTCGGCGGACGCCGAGGCGACTTCGGCCGGCGTCGGCTCCGTCGCGGCGGGCGCCGCCTCCGCCGCCACCGCTTCCGCGGCAGGCTCGGCGGCGGGCGCTGTCTCGGCCTGTGCGTCGAGATCGCGCACCAGCGCGGCGGTGAGGTCTTCTTCCGCCGCCAGGACGATGGACTCGATCGGCGCCGCGACTTCTTCCGGCGCCGCGGTTTCCTCGATCGCCTCCGGCGGGGCGGCGACCGGCTCGGTCGTCGCTTCCGGCACCGGCGCGGCCGCCGTCGCGTGCGCCTCGTCCTCGGCGAGCGCGAACAGGGTGTGCATCATGTCGGGCTCGGGCAGGGTGTCGCGCAGTTGCGCGATGCGCGCGGCGAGCGCGTCGGAATCGGGCAAGCGGGGTTGCGGCGTCTCCAGCGCGGCGATCACTTCCCGTACCAGCGCCGCCGATTCGTTGAGCACCGCCACGCCGGCCGCGTCAGGCGCCTGCTGGCGCGCGCGCAGACGCTTGATGTAGCCCTCGAGCGGCGCGAGCACGTGGCTGATGACGGGGATGTCGACCATCGCGATCGCCCCGTTCAGGGTATGCACCGCGCGCAGCAGCGGCTCGCTGGCCGGCAGCGCCGGCGCCGTCTTCAATTCGGCGAGATAGCCGTCGATGGCGGCGAGGTGGGTGGCGACCTCGCTCTTGAGGATGTCGAACAGCACCGGGTCGATGCTCGGCAGCGGACCCGCCGCGAGCGCCGCTTGTTCGGCGCGGTCGCCGCCGGCATGCACCGCGACCTCCTCGGCCGGCGCGCTGAAGGCGCGCTCGATGTCCAGTTCGGCGCTCAGCTCCGGCGCGGGGGCGGCGGGCGCCGGCTCGGCGGCCACCGGCACCATGCGCCGGACGATGCGCTTGACCTTCTTCATGCGCTGCGGCGCGCCGCTGCGCACCCAGGCTTCCTCGCCGGCGGCGAGCTTGTCGGCGACGTCCATGATCGCGGCGATGTTCGATTTCGGCGCGCCCTCGCCGCGCAGCGCGGCCAGGAGTTCCGGCAGCACGCCGATGGCGTTGTCCACCAGCGCCTGCACCGCCGGTCCCGGCGGAATGGTCTTGTCGAGCACGCGGTTGAGCATGTTCTCGACCTTCCAACTGAACTCGCCGAGCGCGAGCGCGCCGACCAGCCGCCCGGAACCCTTGAGGGTGTGGAACGACCGCCGGATCGGTTTGAGCTTCTCGAAGTCGTGCACGTCCGCCTTCCAGGCCGGCAGGCAGCGGTGCAGATTGTCGATTTCGTCCTGCACTTCCTCGACGAAGACCTCGCGGATCTCCTCGTCGATGTCGTCGGAGGGCATCGCGCTGAAACTCGCGTCCGCCATCGGCGAGGCGGCATCGACGTCCGGCACTTCCTCCTCGATCTCCTCCTCCACCTCGACGTAGCGCACGTTCGCGGCCGGCGTGGCGGTGGCCTCGGTTTCGGCCAGACGCAGGCCGGCGAGATCCTGCGCCGGCGGTTCGTGCGGGCGCGCTTCGCCGACGATCAGATCCTCGAGACCGCGGCCGGGCGCGACCTCGACCTCGGGGCGCAGGTCCTGCGGCGCCGGCGCCTCGGCCGGCGGCGGCGCGGCCAGCTCTTCCGCCTGGCCGACGCGGGCGATGTATTCGTCGATGCTTTCCTCGGAGAGTTCGATGCTCGGCATCTCGAGGCGTTCGGCCGGCGCGGACTGCACCTCGAGCTTCAATCCCTCCTCGCCGCTGGCGGGCAGATCGCTGCTCCAGCGCGGGAACTCGCCCTCCTGGGCGTCTTCGGTGGCCACCGTCGGCGCCGCGCCGAACGCCATGGCCGGCGTCCGCTCGGGACTCGGCGCCGCCGGACCGGCGCGCTCGCCCGCACCCGGCGCGGGCGCGGCGCTGCCGGAGGGGCGCTCCGGTCGCGTCGGCGCGGACCCGGGTCCGCCGCCGCGGTCGTCCTCCGGCACCGGCCAGTAGCCGAGCGCGGTCAGGCTCTGGCGGGTGACGTCGAGGATCTTCTCGCGGCCGCCGCGCTGTTCGCGCGTGGCTTCCATGTAGTACTCGATCGAGGCCAGCGCGTCGGCGAGCTTGTCCATCTGCTCCACCGTGGGCACGCGCCGGTGGCGCAGCAGTTCCACCTCGACGAAGCGCACGATGCCGTTCATCAACTGCGCCGATTCGTTCAGATTCAGCATGCGCAGCGCGCCGGCGATTTCCTCGAGCAGGCGCGGGATCGGCTCGACGCGGGCGTGATCCCACGGCGATTCGATGAAGGCGACGATGTCCTGCTTGGCCTGGGTGATGTTGACCGCGGCCTCCTTCATCAGCGCATCGAGGATCTTGCGCACCTCGGCCTTCGGCAGTTCGAGCCCGGCCGTACCCTTCGCAGCCGTGTCCTCCGGCGTCTCCGCGCCGAGGCGGTCGATGTGATCGTCCAGCGACGATTCGACGTACAACAGCGCGCCGGCCACGTCGAGCAGCGCGCCTTCGTCGGCCGGGCGCGTCTTGTTGGCGATCTCCTCGATGATCTTGCGTTGTTCGAGCACGACCCGCCGCGGCACGCCGAGACCGAGCATGCCGAGGGTGTCGCCGACGCGGTCGAGGACGTCGGCCTGCACCATCAGCTCGGCCGGATCGCCGCCCTGCGCGCGCAGGAAGATGTCGAGCGCCTCCTTCACCCGCAGCAGGTCGTCCTTGATCGCGCTCGACACGGTGTCGAGCAGGGCGCGGTTGTGGCCGGAGATCGAACCCTTGGCGTGTTCCAGTTCCTTCTCGCTCGGCAGCAGGGTGTCGAGCTTGTAGACTTGGCGGATTTCGCTGGCGCGCGCGCCCGCGCTGCCGGCATGCGCGATGTAGTAAAGAAGATTTTTTGTCAATTCCACCGGCGGCTGCGCGCGGAAGCCGGCTTCGCCCGCGTCGACGAGCCGCTTGATCTCGCGGTCGACCTTGCCGAACAGCAACTTGACCGCGGCGTTGGCCTCGATCGCGCCGGATTGCACGCCTTCGAGCACGCCCGTGGCGATCCACCACAGGCGCCGCGCCTGGTCTTCGCTGCACGAGGACCGCAATCGATCGAGCACGCCGATCAGGCGCTCGAGCTGCGAAGCGTCGTCGCGTATCCAGCGCAGCAGCGCGAGCTGGAACGCGGTGCGCAGGCGCGCGGCCTCCGCCTTGAGTTCCATCTCCGGCAGGCTCGTCGCCGCGCCGGCCGCGGCCGCGGGCAACGGTGCGGACAAATCCGGCGAGAACAGCACCGATTCGCTGAGCAGCTTCTCGCCGCGCGTGGCGCGCAGGTCGTTGAGCAGCGGCAACAGCACGATCGGGATGTCCTTGTGCCCGCTCTGCAGACGTTCCAGGTAATCCGGCAACTGCACGATGCCGCGCATCAGCACGGCGTAGGTCTCGTCCTGCGGCTTGATCTGGCCGTCGAGCAGGGCGAGCGCGACGCGCTCCATTTCCTCGACCACCATCGCCGCGCCGTACAGTTCGACCATGCGCAAGGTGCCCTGCACCTGGTGCAGGTAGGTGGCGCAGAACCGCATCAGGCTGGAATCGGCCGGATCCTCGACATAGGCCTCCAGCGCCTGGCGCGCCTGTTTCAGGGTTTCGTCCAGTTCCTGCTTGACCCAGTTGAGGGTCGTGAAGTCAATGCCGTCTTGGAGTTTCATGGCTGCTCTCAACCGTTACGCAGGAACGCCAGGACCTGGCGATGCTCCACCCGCCGCAACTTGGCGTGGGCGAAATTCGTCACCTCGCCCGCGCCGAGCACCAGCAAGCCGCCGGGCTTGAGCAGGTTGGCGAGCGCGCCGAGCAATTCGCGGCGCCGCTCGCGGGCGAAGTAGATCAACACGTTCTGGCAGAAGATCAAATCCAGCCGCTTCAGCGGCGCGCGCGCCGCATCGAGCAGGTTGAACTGGGCGAAGCCGACGCGCTTGCGCAAACTCTCGCGGATGCGGAAGCTGTCCTCGTCCAGTTCCTCGCAGTAGCGTTCGCGATACTCCGGCGGAATCTCCTGCAATTTCTGGCGCGGGTAAAGCCCGGCGCGACCAACGGCCAAAGCCGGGAGACTGACGTCGGTGGCGGTCACGCCGAAGTAGGTCTTCGGCGATCCGGCGGCGCCGAGCCCCCGCTCGAGCACCATCGCCAGCGTGTAGGCTTCCTCGCCGCTGGCGCAGCCCACGCTCCAGGCGTGCAACGCGCCTTGCGTGGCCTGGCGCGCCGCCTGCGGCAGCCAGTCCTCGGCGATCAGCTCGAACGACGGCGGATGCCGGAAGAAATGGGTCTCGTGCACGGTGAGCCGATCGACCAGCGTGGTCCACTCGATCGCGCCCTCCGGCACCTTCTGCAACTCGCGGAAATAGTCCTCGAAGCTGGCGTGTCCGGTTTCGCGCATGCGCGCCCGCACGCTGGTCACGAGGAACGCCTTGCGCGCCAGCGGCACGACCACTCCCGTGCGCTTCTCGAGCAGACTCGCCCAGCGCTCGAATTCGCTGTCGTCCATGCCCGGCATGGGCGAAAGCGGTGAGAACTTCCCGGTGGCAATCACCATGCTCGATATCCACCCCCGCCAGACGCTCATCATGCCGCAATCGCTTGCGCCGCGCCTGTGTCCCCCCGCTCGTGTGCTGCACCCGCGTACCCATATCGATGCCGGCCGTCAGGCCCAGTCCGGATTGCCGCCGCCGGTGCCGTCCGCGTTCGCCTCAAGCCGGCAGCTTGAAGTCGGCGACCGAACGCCGCAGGTCGGCGGCGAGCTGCGCCAGGTTGCCGATCGACTCGGCGGTCTGGCTGGCGCCGACCGAGGTCTGCGTGGTGATTTCCTGAATCACGTTCATCGTCGCCGAGATGTTGGTCGCCGCCGCCGACTGCTGGCGCGCCGCCTCGGAGATGTTCTGAATCAGGTCGGCCAGGTCGTTCGACACCTTTTCGATCTCGCCCAGCGCCAGGCCCGCGTCCTCGGCCAGACGCGCGCCGGCCACCACTTCCGCGGTGGTCTGCTCCATCGAGGTCACCGCCTCGTTGGTGTCGGCCTGAATCGTCTGCACCAGCGTTTCGATACGCCGCGTCGCGCCCGAGGCGCGTTCGGCCAGGCGCTGCACTTCGTCGGCGACCACCGCGAAGCCGCGGCCCGCCTCGCCGGCCGACGCCGCCTGGATCGCCGCGTTCAAGGCGAGAATGTTGGTCTGCTCGGCGATGTCGTTGATCAGTTCGACGATCGAGCCGATTTCCTGCGAGGATTCGCCCAGGCGCTTGATGCGCTTGGAGGTCTCCTGGATCTGGTCGCGGATCGAGTCCATGCCCTGGATCGTCTGGCGCACGATGCCGGCGCCCTTCGAGGCGATCTGCACCGAGCGCTGCGCGACGTCCGCCGATTCGGCCGAGTTCTTCGACACCTCGTCGATCGAGACCGCGATCTCGTTGATCGCGGCCGAGGCCGAGGTGATCTGCTGCGCCTGATGCTCGGCGGCCTCGGCGAGATGCATGGCGGTCGCCTGGGTTTCCTGGGCCGAGGTGGACACGTGCATGGCGGTCTCGTTGATCGTGGTCACCAGCGAGCGCAGCGCCTCGACCGCGAAGTTGACCGAGTCCGCAATCGCCCCGGTGATGTCCTCGGTGACCGTGGCGCGCACGGTGAGGTCGCCTTCCGCGAGCGAACCCATCTCGTCGAGCAGGCGCAGAATCGCCTCCTGGTTGCGCTGATTCAGTTCCGCGGTGACCTGGTAGCGCTTGCGCTGGGCGCGGATCTGGCTCGCCACCAGCAGGATCACCAGCGCGATCGCGACCACGCCGGAAATGCCGCCGAACCAGATGTTCGGGAACAGCCGCTTGCCTTGCAGGTCGTTGATCGCCTTGGCCACCGGTTCGGCCTTGAGCAGCATGGTGGCGCTGTCCAGCGAGGTCTGGTCGGCGGCCTGCTTCACGTCCTGCAGGGCCGAGGCGGAGTCGAGCAGCTTCTTCACGGCGTCGCCGACCAGTTCACCCCACTGGCGATTGATGTCGGCGAGAATCTCCTTGGCCGCGGCATTGTCCATGGCGCGGATGTTGAGATCGGGATTGCCGGCGATCAGGCCGGCGAGCACCGCGCCGTAGAACTGGGCGTCGCGCTGCAGGCCGTCGGCCGCGGATTGCGCTTCCTCGCCGCCCTGCAGGATCGACTGCACACGGCGCTGCATGCGGTCGGCGAGCAGCATCTCGCGCGAGGAGATCATCACCTGGCTCGCCGAGCCGTTCTTCTCGGTGAGGATCTTGACCACTTCCTCCATGCGCGAGTTGAGCACCGGCATCTTGCTGTTGAAATCGGCCGCCACGTTCGCGGTGTTGAGCACCTGCTCCTTGCTGTCGAGGATCTTGGTGGCGTTGGTATTGAGCGGCGCCCAGGCCTTGTCGAGCTCGGCGATCTGCGGACCCGCGCCGGACTTGGCGTAGCCCTGCATGCCGGTGGTGGGATCGCCGTTCTTCAGCTTGTTGAGCAGATCGTCGATCGAATTGCGCGTCTGCTCCAGGCTCTTGAAGGCGTCGATGTTGCCGCCGGCGGCGTCGTTGGCGACCTTCGACAACTGCTGCGACAGCACCTGGATCTTGGTGACCAACGCCGCGGCGAGTGCGTCCTGCCGGGCGTTGTAGGTCAGCCAGACGAAGTTCACCGCCGCGAACAGGATCGCGACGATCAGCAGCACGACCAGCAACGTGTTCGTACCCGTTCGTTCCTTGCCGCCGATGGCACCCGTCGTAACGCTCATATGCTCACCCCTTGAATACGTCTGAGTAGTAGCCGGCGATCCGTCACGCCGCCGCCTGCATGAAATCCGGACTGCGCACCAGCGCACTCATGCTGAACTGACCCCAGTGGACGTCGCCCAGCGGATATTTCTCGCCGACGAAGCGGCCGTAGCGCTCGTCGTCCTCGCCCACCGCCTCGGCGCGCTGTTCCTCGGAAAAATTGCGCTGGCCGAGCACCTCGTCGACGAGCAGGCCGACGCTGCCGCCCTGCTGCCGCACCAGCAGCACGCGGCTGCTATCGGTCAGTTGCGTGCGCTCGCCTTCAAGGTACTGCTTGAGATCGATCACCGGCACCAGATTGCCGCGCACGTTGGCCACGCCGAGCAGCCACGGGCGCGTGCCCGGCACCACCGTGAGCACCGGCAGGGTGAGGATTTCGTTCACCTCGTTGATGCTGCTCACGAGGTAACGCGCGCCGATGCGGAAACCGATGCCGCGCCACAACCCCGGCGCCTCGATCTGCTCCGGCAGACCCGCCGTGTGCGCGAGGCTGCGCCGCTCGTAGTCGGCCAGCGCCTCGAACGGCGACAGCTGCGGCAAGTCGAGCACGGAGGCCATGGAGGGTCAGCTCACCAGCAGTTTCTGGATGCGCTCGAGCAGCTCGCGCTCCCCGACCGGCTTGGTAAGAAAATCCTTCGCGCCCTGACGCAGGCCCCACACCCGATCGGTCTCCATCGACTTGGTCGTGATGATGAGAATCGGAATCGACGAGGTGTCGGCGTCGCGGCTCAGGGTCCGCGTCGCCTGGAAGCCGTTCATCCCCGGCATGATCACGTCCATGATGACGAGGTCCGGACGCTCGCGCTTGGCCAGCGCGATGCCGTCCTCGGCGCTGGCGGCGCTGCTGACGCGATGCCCGTTCTTCTCCAGCAGCGTGGTGAACACGCGGACATCGGTGGGCGAATCGTCGATGATCAGAATGTGTGCCATCTGTTTCCCCTTGTGTGCCGCGGATGGCCCCTCACTTGTGGCCGACGTGCCGTCGGATCGCGCCGAGCAGTTCCTCGCGCGTGAACGGTTTGGTCAGGTACTGCTCCGAGCCGACGATGCGGCCCCGCGCCTTGTCGAACAAGCCGTCCTTCGACGACAGCATGATCACCGGCGTGGACTTGAACATCTGGTTGTTCTTGATCAGCGCGCAGGTCTGGTAGCCGTCCAGCCGCGGCATCATGATGTCGACGAAAATGATGTTCGGCTGCTGGTCGGAGATCTTGGCAAGCGCCTCGAAGCCGTCGGTCGCGGTGATCACCTCGCAACCTTCCTTCTTGAGCAGGGTCTCGGCGGTCCGGCGGATGGTCTTGGAATCGTCGATGACCATGACCTTCAAGCCGGCCAGGCTGCCATCTTTCGTTGTCGGTTCCACGTACTACCCCCTACCCAATCGGAATGCCAAGTGCCCGCGCCAGCGCGAACACGCCTGCGGCTCGCGCGCGGCGCGCCGGGCGCCCGCGGCCAGCGTTTGCTTCCCATCCGGGCTGTTTAACCAACACTTAGCAAATCTGTCAAGTAAATCCGCTAACTGGGCATCTTTGCTCGGAAAACGCGTCGACGCAACCGGGCAGCCGAGCGCCCGCCCCGGCCGGAATTTCGCCTCGGGGTGGTAGTATAGCCCCGTCGCGGCCGCCTCGCCTTGCCGATCATGCGTTCAATCGTCAGCACATCTCGTGCCAAGTTCGCAGCGCCAACTCCGCGCAGCAACGGGGCGAGGCGATGGCGCTGACGGTCGCGGTGCTGATGGACCCGATCGAGTCCATCCACGTCGCCAAGGATTCCACCTTCGCCATGCTGCTCGAAGCGCAGCGGCGCGGCCATCGCCTGCTGTACCTCACCCAGGGCGGCCTGGCCGTGCGCGGCGCGGCGCCGTGGGCATACGCCGCGGCCCTCGCCGTGCGCGACGATCCGGCCGACTGGTTCCGGCTCGAGGCGCCGGCATGGATCGAACTCGGCCGGGTCGACGTGATCCTGGCGCGCAAGGATCCGCCGTTCGACGCGCAGTTCCTCTACGACACCATGGTGCTGGAGCTGGCACAGGCCGGCGGCGCGCTGGTGGTCAACGATCCGCGCGGCCTGCGCGACGCCAACGAGAAGCTGGTCACGCTGCATTTTCCGCAATGTATACCGCCGACCGTGGTCGCCCGCGACGCCGCCGAGATCAAGCGCTTCGTCGCCGAGCACGGCGAGGTGGTGATCAAGCCGCTCGACGGCATGGGCGGACGCTCGATCTTCAAGAGCGGTCGCGGCGACCCAAACCTGAACGTGATCCTGGAAACGCTGACCGACGGCGGCCGCTGCTTCGCCGTGGCGCAACGCTACCTGCCGGAGATCCGCGACGGCGACAAGCGCATCCTCTTGATCGACGGCGAGCCGGTGCCCTACGTGCTGGCGCGCCTGCCGCAGGGCGACGATTTCCGCGGCAACCTGGCGCGCGGCGGCAAGGGCGTGGCGCGGCCGATCAGCGAGCGCGAGCGCTGGATCGCGGCGCAGGTCGCACCGGAGCTGCGCCGCCGCGGCATGCTGTTCGTCGGTCTCGACGTCATCGGCGACTGGTTGACCGAGGTCAACGTCACCTCGCCGACCTGCATCCGCGAGCTCGACGCGCAGTGCGGACTCAACATCGCCGGGACCCTGTTCGACGCGATCGAGGCGCGCCGTCGATGAGCGCGGCCGGCCGCCCCGTGGGCAGCGGCGACCGTCTCGGCGTGACCCTGCTGTTCTCCGTCATCGCCCACGGCGTGCTCGCGCTCGGCCTCACCTTCGAATTCGAGAAACCGGCGCCGCGCCTGCCGGCGCTCGATGTCATCCTGGTGCAATCGGCCTCCGGCGAAAAACCCGACAAGGCCGATTTCCTCGCCCAGGCGCACAACGCCGGCGGCGGCGAGGCCGAACGCGCGGTGCGGCCGAGCGAGCTCGTCTCGAGCCCGGTGTCCAAGCCGGACGCCGGCATCGCGCCGCGGCCGCTGCGCGCCGCCGCGCCGAAACCGCAGCCGCCGAGCGAGCGTGCGCTGCTCACGCAGCAGCACGCCGACTTCGCCGTGCGCACCGACAAGGAAACGCCGGAGCAACCGCCGCTGCCGCAACCGACCGGGCGCGAGCTGATCGAGAAGAAGCTCGAGATGGCGCGGCTCGCCGCCGAGATCCAGCAGGAGACCCAGGCCTACGCCAAGCGGCCGAAGAAGAAATACATCTCCGCCAACACCAAGGAATACGCCTACGCGGCGTACATGGCGGCGTGGGTCGCGCGCATCGAGCGCATCGGCAATCTCAACTATCCCGACGAGGCGCGCCGCCAGCAGGTGCACGGCGAGCTGGTGCTCACCGTGGCGCTGCGCCGCGACGGCTCGGTGAAGAGCGTGGACGTGATCGAGCCGAGCGGGCACCGCATCCTCGACGACGCCGCGATCCGCATCGTCCACCTCGCCGCGCCGTTCCCGCCGATCCCGCCCGGCGACATCGACGAGCTCTACATCACCCGCACCTGGCAGTTCCTGCCGGGCGACATCCTGCGCAATCGCTGACCGGCAGGCCGGGGCGCCAGCCCTCGGGTACAATGCCGGCATGCTGTCGCTCAACAGCCTCACCAACCACCTGCTGATCGCGATGCCGAGCCTGCGCGATCCCACCTTCCGGCGCGGCGTGGCCTACGTGTGCCAGCACAGCGAGGAAGGCGCGATGGGGCTTCTGATCAACCGCCTGTCGGAATACCGCCTCGGCGACGTGCTGGCGCAGATGAACATCCAGCCCGAACGCAGCCACATCGGCGACGCGCCGGTGTTGATCGGCGGCCCGGTGCAGCCGGAACGCGGCTTCGTGCTGCACTCGCCCCCCGGCGACTGGGAATCCTCGTTCAAGATCTCCGAACGCATCTGCGTCACCACCTCGCGCGACGTGCTGGTGGCGATGGCCGCCGGTCGCGGCCCGCAGGCGGCGCTGGTCGCGCTCGGCTACGCCGGCTGGAGTTCGGGTCAGCTCGAGAACGAGCTGCGCGAGAACGCCTGGCTGACCGTTCCGGCCGACGAGCACATCCTGTTCGCGACCCCGCTGGAGCAACGCTGGGAGGCGGCCGCGGCACTGGTCGGCGTGGACATCGCCAACCTGACGGACTACGCCGGCCATGCGTGAGCCGCGCCGTGTGCGGTACGCGGTGCGAAGCCCGGCGACTCCCGATTTTCGCCTGCAAACGTTCTTAGGGAAGGTCTGATCAAATCCCCATGTCGCTGTCTTCGGCCGTGGCACCGCACCTCCACAACCCCCATCAAACCCTTGCGCGGCAAGGGTTTGATCGCCCCCTTGACTCAAGGGGGCTTGACGAGCGGAAGCTGTGTCCTCCACGTATTCAGAGATTCCTCGGGTAAGTAAATTTCATGCCGCAAGTCGATAGCGTGCAAACCTCAGCCCTCGGCCCGCAGCCCTCCGCCCTCGCCGTGTTGGGCTTCGATTACGGCACACGCCGGATCGGCGTGGCCGTCGGCAGCGCCCTGAGCGGGGCGCGCGCGCTGGCGATCGTCGCCAACGGCCCGCGCGGCCCGGATTGGGCGCACCTCGACACGCTGCTGCGCGCCTGGCGCCCGCAGCTCCTGCTGGTCGGCCTGCCGCTCGCGCTCGACGGCGCCGAGCAGCCGGCCAGCCGCGCCGCGCGCGCGTTCGCCGCCGCGCTCGCGCAGCGCTACGGGTTGCCGGCCGAGCTCGTCGACGAACGCTTCAGTTCGCGCGAGGCGGCCGGGCGCTTCGCCGCCCAACGCAAGCGCGGCGAGGCCCGGCGCAAGCACGCCGAGTCGCTGGACGCGCTCGCCGCGCAGATCATCGTCGAGAGCTGGCTCGCGCAGACGCCACGGGACACCACGCCATGAACGCCAGCGCGTTGCCGGGCGAAGACGCGGCGCCGCCGGCGGTGCGCCTGCAACTCGACGCCGACGGCCGCCTGCGCCATCTGCTCACCCTCGAGGGTCTGTCGCGGACGCAGCTGCTGGATCTCCTCGAGCGCGCCGAAGCGCTGCGCGCGGCGAGCGACAACGGTGCGAAGCCGCTCGACCTGCTGCACGGACGCACCGTGGTGAACCTGTTCTTCGAACCGTCCACCCGCACGCGCACCTCGTTCGACCTCGCCGCGCAACGGCTCGGCGCGACGGTGATCAACTTCGACATCGCCAGCTCCTCCACGGTCAAGGGCGAATCGCTGATCGACACCGTGCACACGCTGGAGGCGATGCGCTGCGACGCCTTCGTCGTGCGCCACCGCGAAGCCGGCACGCCGGCCCGGATCGCTGCGCGACTGCGCAGCGCCGCCGCGGTGCTCAACGCCGGCGACGGCAATCACGCCCATCCGACGCAGGGGCTGCTGGATGCGCTCACGCTGCGCCGCCACCGGCCGGATTTCACGCGCCTGCGCGTGGTGATCTGCGGCGACATCCGCCATTCGCGCGTGGCGCGTTCGGATGCGCAGGCGCTCGTCGCACTCGGAGCCGGCGAGGTCCGGCTGTGCGCGCCGCCGGAACTCGCGCCGGATGCGGAGGAACTGCCGATGTGCCGGCGGTTCCACGATTTCGACGAGGCGATCGCCGGCGCGGACGTCGTCATCATGCTGCGGCTGCAGAAGGAACGCATGCACAGCGCGGCGATTCCGTCGGAGGCGGACTACTTCCAGCGCTACGGCCTGTCCGCCGCGCGCCTGGCGCGCGCGCATCCCGACTGCCTGGTGATGCACCCCGGTCCGATCAACCGCGGCGTGGAGATCGCCTCGGCCGTGGCCGACGGCCCGCAATCGCTGATCCTCGAGCAGGTCGCCAACGGCGTGTTCGTGCGCATGGCGGTGCTCGCCGAGCTGCTCGCCCCGCGCCGCGCGCCATAGCCGGCGCCGCCGAGTACAATGGCGGCGACGCCATCCGTCGTCGCCTGCCGGGGAAATGTCATGCGCCGATTGCATCAGTACGCCCTGCTCGGGCTGGGCGCGGCTCTGCTCGCCGCCTGCAGCAAGCCGCAGAACAACGACCTCCCGCTCGCGTTCGCGCCGGCGGATACGCCTTACGTCTACGCCAATCTGGAACCGACGCCGCAGGCGGTGACCGAGCAATGGTCCCGGCACATGCAGGAGGCGATCCCCGAGTTCGTCGCCCTGTACGATGGCGTGCTCGATGAGCTCGACAAGAAGTCGACGCCGGAGAGCGCGCGGACGGTGAAGATCGCGCGCGCCTTCCTCGACGAGCTCAAGACCCACGACACCTGGGACAAGCTGCGCCAGATCGGCCTGAAACCGGATGCCCGGGTCGCGCTGTACGGCGTCGGCCTGGTCCCGGTGCTGCGCATGGAGCTCGGCGACGCGGCGGCGTTCAAGGCCGAAGTCGCCCATCTGGAACAGACGCTCGGCGAGAAGCTGCCGGTGGCCAGGACCGGGTCGCAGGAATACTGGCAGCTCGGCAACGACCAGCTCGCCTGCGCGATCGCGATCGAAGGCAATCACCTGGTCGTCACCGTGCTGCCGCCGAATGCCTCCGACGCGCTCAAGCAGACGCTGCTCGGACTCACGCGGCCGGCGCAGAGCCTGGCCGCGACGGGCGCGCTGACCGAGCTCGCGAAGCAGCACGGCTACACGCCGCACGGCGAAGGCTTCATCGACTTCGTGCGCCTGACCGAACGCCTGAGCAAGGCGCCGGAAGGCAGCGACGCGGAATTCGCGAAGGCGCTCGGCCTGCCGCTCGCCAACGACATGGACGCGGCGTGCAGGAGCGAATTCCTCGACCTCGCGCACACGTTCCCGCGCTTCGTGTTCGGCGCCGACGAGCTCACCCCGCAGCGCGTCGGCGTGAGCATCGAGCTCGAGATCGAGCCGAAGCTGGCGCAGGAGATCGCCGATGCGTTCGGCGCCGCGCCCGGCACCGGCGCGCCGGGCCAGGGCATGGTCGACGTCAGCCTGTCGCTGCCGCTCCTCAAGCTCAAGCAATTCTGGATCCATCAGGCCGACAAGGTCGCGGCCAAGCCGTTCGCCTGTCCCCATCTCAAGGGATTGAACGACAGCTACCGCCAGTCGAAGGCGAAGGTGGACGTGACCATTCCGCCGCCGGCGAGCGATCTGACCGGCGTGCACTTCACCCTCGACAAGATCGAGCTCGACGCCCATGCCCCCGCCGGCGGCATCCCGGACGTGGCCGGCAAGCTGCTCCTCGCCTCGACCAATCCGATGGCCGCACTCGGCATGGCGCAGCTCGCGGCGCCGCAGCTCAAGGACCTCAAGCTCGCGCCGGACGGCAAGCCGGTCGCGCTGCCCGCCGGCCTCGTGCCGGCCAAGACGCCGCCGCTGTTCGCGGCGATGTCGGACAAGGCCATTGCGCTCGCCGCCGGGGCCGGCGAGGACGCCACGCTCGGCGCCTATCTCGCCGCGCCCGCGGCGCACGATGCCATGTTCCTGCGCATGTCCTTCAGCGGCCGCCTCTACGGCCTGATCGCGCAATCGGCCGGCCGCATGCAGGCGGCGCTGCCGCCCGAACAGCAAGCCCGGTTCGAGCAGCAGAAGCGCCTGTTCGCGCTGTACGAGAAGTGGCTGCGGCGCGGCGATTTCACCCTCACCGCGACCCAGGGCGGCATCGTCCTGCACGAAGTGGTGGAGCAGAACTGAGCGTCAGCCCACGCACAGCAGCCGGCCGCGGAAACCCGCGCCGGCGGCATCGGTGTCGAGCGCCCGGAGGATGCGCCGGCCGCGCGCGGCGATGCGCGCGGCGACGATCGCCTCCGGCAGCACGTGCAGTTCCGCGGCGACGCGGCTGCGGTGCACGCGCCGGCGCAACGGTGCGAGCAGGCGATTCGGCGCGAGCCGGTACAACCAGCCGCGCCAGTCGCGCGTATGGCCGCTCGCGATCTGGAACACGGCGAGGCCATCGCCGGCGAGCACGCGCAGGAATTCGTCGATGTAGGCGAGTTGCAGCGCGGCCGGCATGTGCTGCAGGGTGATCACCGAATAGACCAGATCGACGCTGGCGTCGGCGAGGAAGGCCAGCTCCGGTCGCGCGTGCTCGACGAAGTGCACGTTGGTCAGGTGCGCGTTCCAGCGCCGCGCGTGCTCGATCATGCTGGGCGAGATGTCGACACCGATCACCTCGGCATAGCGCGTGGCGAGCGCGCGGCTCAGCCGACCCGCGCCGCAGCCGAAATCGAGCGCGACGCGCCGCGCGCGCGGTCGCGCCAATCCTGCGCACAAGGCATCGAGTCCGGCGATCTCCGCCTCGCCCGCGGCGAAGAATTCGTCGACGTCCCAGCGTCCGCCGCGCTTGTCCGGACGCGACAGGATCGCCCACAACGGATCGTCTTCGCCGAGCGCGCGCCAGGTCGCGTGCAGGCGCGCGAGATCGCCGGAATCGGCCGGCGGCGAGGCAACCTCGTGCGCGCGCGCCGCGTCCGGTTGCGCTGCTGCCGATGGCGCGCGTGCCGCGTCCCGGTTCCCGCCCCTCACGACTCGACCAGTTCGACGCCGTCCATGCCCTGCGACAGCGTGTGCGCATCGCCGCCCTGGGCGAGCTTGATCTTCAGGCGCACCTCGTTGGCCGAGTCGGCGTGCCGCAGCGCGTCCTCGTAGGAGATCTCGCCGGCCTGGTAGAGCTCGAACAGGCTCTGGTCGAAGGTCTTCATGCCGAGGTTGGTGGATTCCTTCATCACGTCCTTGAGCTTGTGGATCTCGCCCTTGCGGATGTAGTCCTGCACCAGCGGCGTGCCGAGCAGCACCTCGACCGCGACGCGGCGCGCCTTGCCGTCCGGCGTCGGGATCAGTTGCTGCGCGACCACGCCCTTCAGGTTCAGCGACAGGTCCATGAACAACTGCTCGCGCCGATCCTCCGGGAAGAAATGGATGATGCGGTCCATCGCCTGGTTGGCGTTGTTGGCGTGCAGCGTGCACAAGCACAGGTGGCCGGTCTCGGAGAAGTTGATCGCGTGCTCCATGGTCTCGCGCGTGCGCACCTCGCCGATCATGATCACGTCCGGCGCCTGACGCAGCGTGTTCTTGAGCGCGTTCTCCCAACTGTCGGTGTCGATGCCGAGCTCACGCTGGGTGATGATGCAGCCCTCGTGCTTGTGCACGTATTCGATCGGATCCTCGATGGTGATGATGTGGCCGGTCGAGTTCTGGTTGCGGTAGCCGATCATCGCCGCGAGCGAAGTGGATTTGCCGGTGCCGGTGGCGCCGACGAAGATGATGATGCCGCGCTTGGTCATCGCCAGGGTCTTGATGATCGGCGGCAGGTTCAGCTCCTCGATCGTCGGGATGCGCGTCTCGATCCGGCGCAGCACCATGCCGACGTTGTTGCGCTGGTAGAAGCACGACACGCGGAAACGGCCGACGCCGGACACGCCGATGGCGAACTGGCATTCGTGGGTCTTCTCGAACTCCTCGCGCTGCGAGGGCGTCATCACGTTGAGCACCATGTCGCGCGACTGCTGCGGCGTGAGCGGGCTCTGCGTGATCGGCGCGATGCGGCCGTGCACCTTGATCGACGGCGGCACGCCGGCCGTGATGAACAGGTCGGACGCCTTCTTGTGCACCATCAACTTGAGGAACGAGGTGAAATCCACACTGCTCATGGCACTCTCCGCTGGCGGGAACGCGGCCCGGCAAGGGGATCGGAGCGGCTCGCGGCGCCCTCGACGATCCCGCTGGCCGATTCCCGAATTCCGATTCCCGTTACTTGAAGATCTCCTTGTTCTTGGCGTACTGGATCGCCTGCTGGCGGGTGACCAGACCGCGCTTGACCAGGTCTTGCAAGCATTGATCCAGGGTCTGCATGCCGTACTGCGCGCCGGTCTGGATCGCCGAGTACATCTGCGCCACCTTGTCCTCGCGGATCAGGTTGCGGATCGCCGGGATGCCGACCATGATCTCGTGCGCGGCGATGCGCCCGCCGCCGACCTTCTTCAGCAGCGATTGCGAGATCACCGCGCGCAGCGATTCCGACAGCATCGAGCGCACCATCGGCTTCTCGCCGGCCGGGAACACGTCGATGATGCGGTCGATGGTCTTGGCCGCGGAACTGGTGTGCAGGGTGGCGAACACCAGGTGGCCGGTCTCGGCGGCGGTAAGCGCGAGGCGGATGGTCTCGATGTCGCGCATCTCGCCGACCAGGATGTAGTCCGGGTCCTCGCGCAGCGCCGAACGCAGCGCTTCGTTGAAGCCGTGCGTGTCGCGGTGCACCTCGCGCTGGTTGATCAAGCATTTCTGCGAGGTGTGCACGAACTCGATCGGATCCTCGATGGTGAGGATGTGCGCATACTCGTTCTTGTTGACGTGGTCGACCATCGCCGCGAGCGTGGTCGACTTGCCGGAGCCGGTCGGCCCGGTGACCAGGATCAGGCCCTGCGGCTGCGAGATCAGTTCCTTGAACACCTTGGGCGCGGCGAGATCCTCGAGCGTCAGCACCTCGGAGGGAATGGTGCGGAACACCGCGCCGGCGCCGCGGTTCTGGTTGAAGGCGTTGACGCGGAAGCGCGCCAGGCCGGGAATCTCGAACGAGAAGTCGACCTCGAGGAATTCCTCGTAATCGCGCCGCTGCTTGTCCGACATGATGTCGTACACCAGCGCGTGCACCTGCTTGTGGTCGAGCGCGGGGATGTTGATGCGGCGCACGTCGCCGTCGACCCGGATCATCGGCGGCAGGCCGGCCGACAGGTGCAGGTCGGAGGCCTTGTTCTTGACCGAAAACGCCAGCAGCTCGGCGATGTCCATGCGGGTTCCTCGTCAGACGTCGGCGCGAATTGGCCACGCGCGTGCTTTCCGGCGCAGTATAGCGCTATAACTTCAGCCCGGCGTAGCCGCCCGGCACCCCGATCGTACCGATGGATTACACCGCCCTTTGCCAACGCATTGCGCAAGCCGCCGCACGCGCCGGGCGCGACGTGCGCCTGCTCGCGGTGTCGAAGAGCCAGCCCGCCGCGGCGATCCGCGCGCTGGCCGCGCGCGGCCAGCGCGCGTTCGGCGAGAACTACGTCCAGGAGGCGCTCGCCAAGCAGCGCGAGCTCGCCGATCTCGCGCTCGAATGGCACATGATCGGCCCGCTGCAGTCGAACAAGTGCCGCGAGGTGGCGCGGCATTTCGCCTGGCTGCAGAGTCTCGACCGCGACAAGCTGATCGAACCGCTGGCCCGCGCCCGGCCGGACCACCTGCCGCCACTCAACGTGCTGATCGAGGTGAACATCGACGCCGAGGCCAGCAAGTCGGGTTGCGCGCCGCAGGCCGTGGCGGCGCTCGCCGCGCGCATCGTGGCGACGCCGCGACTCGCGCTCCGCGGCCTGATGGCGATTCCCGCGGCCGACGCCGACGCCGCGCGGCGACGCGACGCGTTCCGGCGCATGCGCAATCTGTACGATGCGCTGAAATCCACTTATCCACAAGTGGACACGTTGTCAATGGGCATGTCCGACGATTTCGAACTCGCCATCGCCGAAGGCGCGACCCTGGTGCGCATCGGCACCGCGTTGTTCGGGCCGCGGCAGCGCCGGGAATCGGCAATCGGCCATCGGGAATAGGCATCGGCGATCGGAGTCCGGCAGCCCGACGACGCCCATGCGCGGCCGATAACCACTACAATTGCGAGCCCCACCGGTGCAGAGGTTCCTTCACGCGAACGCGGTCGATGCGCATGCCGGCGATTCCCGATTCCCGATTCCCGATTCCCGAGCCCACCATCGCCTTCATCGGCGGCGGCAACATGGCGCGCAGCCTGATCGGCGGCCTGCTGCGCCACGGCGCCGCGCCGGGGGGCATCGCCGTGGCCGAACCGGACGCCGCGCTGCGCGAGGCGTTGCGGCGCGAGCTCGGCGTCGCCACGCACGCCGCGAACGCGGCGGCGGCGAGCGACGCCGAGGTGCTGGTGCTCGCGGTCAAGCCGCAGGTGCTGCGCGGCGTCTGCACCGAGCTGCGCGAGTCCGCGCAGGCGCGTCGTCCGCTGATCGTGTCGGTCGCCGCCGGCGTGCGCATCGAGCAGATCGACCGCTGGCTCGGCGGCGGCCTCGCCGTGGTGCGGGCGATGCCGAACACTCCCGCGCTGATCGGCGCCGGCGCCACCGCGCTGTATGCGAACGCGCAGGTGGATGCGGCGCAGCGCGCGCTGGCCGAACGCCTGCTTGGCGCGGTCGGTCTCGTGGTGTGGCTCGACGACGAGGCGCTGATGGACACGGTCACCGCACTGTCCGGCTCCGGCCCGGCGTATTTCTTCGCCCTGGTCGAGGCGCTGGAAGACGCCGCCGTGGCGCAGGGCCTGCCGCGCGCCATCGCCCGCGCGCTCGCCGCGCAGACCTGTCTCGGCGCCGGCCGCATGCTGCGCGAGGGCGACGCCGCGCCGGCGGAACTGCGCCGCCGCGTCACCTCGCCCGGCGGCACCACCCAGGCGGCGCTCGACCGTCTGGCCGCCGACGACTTCGCCGCGATCGTCGCCCGCGCCCTGGCCGCGGCGACGCGCCGCGGCCAGGAACTCGCGGCGCAACACGAGGAGTGACATGCCCTACCTGCAAAACGCCGGCGCGTTCCTCGTCACCAGCCTGTTCGGCTTCGCCATCTGCGTGTTTCTGCTGCGCACGCTGCTGATCGCGATCGGTGCGCCGTTCAACCAGCCGATCTGCCGCTTCGTCTACCTGCTCACCAACCCGGTGATCATGCCGCTGCGCAACGTGATGCCGCGCTGGCGACGCGTCGAATTCGCCTCGCTGCTCGTGGCCTGGGCGTTGTGCGCGCTCGAACTGCTGCTGCTGGTCGCGCTGTTCGGCGCGGCGGCGAGCGCGGCCGCGCTGCTCGTGCGCGCGCTGGTCGATACGCTCGACTGGCTGATCCTGATCGAACTCGTCGCGATCCTGGCGTACTGCGTGCTGAGCTTCGTTCCGAGCCTGCGCTACGACGACAACTTCCGTCTGCTCGCGCGCCTCACCGAACCGGTGGCGCGGCCGTTCCGGCGCCTGGTTCCGCCGCTCGGCGGGCTCGATTTCTCCTGCTGGTTCGCCTCGCTCGCCCTCGTGCTGGCGCGGTTGCTGCTGATCGCGCCGCTCGCCGACTGGGCGGCGCGGCTCGGCTGAGCGGCGGGCAGCACGCAGGTGTAGAATCACCGCACCGGCGCAGCGGAGGCCGCATGCGCATTGCCCACAGACTCGCCGTCGTCGTTCTCGCCATCGCCCTGCTGCTGGTACTGCTGCTGGTGCCGCGGCACGGACACGGCCAGAGCGAGCAGCGCTTCGACGACTGCATCGTGCGCGCCAGCGCCCTGCCCACGCAGCAACTGCTCGCGGCGACGGCACGCCAGTACGGCATCGAGCGCTCGCCGCGGCGCGGCCTGCTCAACGTCTCGGTGGAAGGTCTCGGCGATCCGCCGCGCACGCTCAACGCCGACGTCAGCGCCGAGGTGAGCGATCTCACCGGCCATCGCCAGCCGATCGCGTTGCGCGAAACCAGCGAGAACGGCGACATCGACTATCTCGGCGAATTCCGCCTGACCGGTTCCGGCACGTACCTGTTCACGGTGCACGTCGCGCTACCCGGTCGCGCGCGCCCGCACGTGATGAAATTCAGCCAGGAGTACGTGATCGAATGACGCGCGGAGCCGCAGGGTTCCGGCGCGCCGCGCGTCACTCCGAAATGTATACTTTTCCTCACCTCCCAGGAGGGTTGCGCATGTCTGTGCGTCTGCTGCCGTTGGTACTGTTCCTGGTCGCGTCCGCGGGACGGGCCGAAGGCCACGAATTCACCCAGCGCGGTACGCTCGCGGTGGCGGGCGGACCGGCGCGTGCGGCCGAGCTCAGCGTGGCGTGCGCGCCGCAACCGAACGGCGGCGCGCTAAGCATCGAGCTCGGCGTGCCCGAGGCGAACACGCGCAGGGATTTCGATTACGACGATTTCGAGGGGCCGGATGCCGCCGCCGCCGACCAGGCGCTGAGCGAGCTTGTCTGGACCGGCGCGACCGGCCGCGTCGCGATCCGGCATGCCGCCGCGGGCTGGTACGCGCCGGAGCCGCCCGGTTCCTTCCGCTTCGGCATCGAGCAGCCATCGCACCGGCGCGCCGAGCCGGCGCGCCTGCTCGCCGCGATCCGCGACGGCGCCGGCACCCTGGTGTGGACGCAGACCGCGCTCGCCGATCCGCAGCGCCGGCTGGTCGCCACGTTCGCGCTCGACGCCGCCGCGGTCGCGCGCCTGCACGACACGGTCGCCCAATGCCTGCCGCAGAATCTGCCGATGCGGCCGCGGTCGCCGTGAGTCATCCCGGCGCGCGATCGCGCCACGCGCGCGAACACCCTACCCGCGCCGCGCCGCCCAGCGGCGGATGATGGCGTGCAGCGCATCCAGCCCGTCGAACAGCGCCGCCGGTCCGGGTTGCAGGATGATCGACGATTTGATTTCGTGCAGCTCGCCGTCGCGCACCGCCGGGATGGCGTCCCAGCCCGGCCGCGCGGCGACCCGCTCCGGCCGGAACTTCTTGCCGCACCAGGAGCCGAACACGAGGTCCGGCGCGCGCCGCACCACCTCTGCCGGATCGGCGACGATGCGATCCTTCGCCAGCGGCCGCGCGGCGAGCTCGGGAAAGATGTCGTCGCCGCCGGCGTGGCGGATCAACTCGGCCACCCAGCGGATGCCGGAGATCATCGGCGCGTCCCATTCCTCGAAGTAGACGCGCGGCCGGCGCGGCAGGTGCGATGCGGCATTTTCCACTTGTGCAATATGCTGCTCGGCGCGGCGCGCCAGCGCCGCGGCGGCATCGGCGGCGCCGACCAGCGCGCCGAGCCGGCGGATGTAGTCGAGGATGCCGGCGACGGAACGGTGGTTGCTGATCCAGACCTCGACGCCGGCGGCGATCAGCTCGCGCGCGATGTCGGCCTGGATGTCGGAGAAGCCGATCACGAAATCCGGCTGCAGCGTGAGGATCGCCGCGATCCGGGCGCTGGTGAAGGCGCTGACCTTGGGCTTTTCCCGGCGCGCCTGCGGCGGCCGCACGGTGAAGCCGGAGATGCCGACGATGCGGTCCTGCGCGCCGATCGCGTACAGGACCTCGGTTGGCTCCTCGGTCAGGCAGACGATCCGCCGTGGGCCGCTCACGGGTAGAGCAGCCGCCGGGTCCACACGCCGTCGCGGCAGTCGTAGCGCACGCGCTCGTGCAGGCGGAACGGCTGGCCGTACCAGAACTCGAGCAGGTCCGGCACCAGCCGATAGCCGCCCCAGTGCGGCGGCCGCGGCACCGGCTGGCCGGCGAACCGGCGCTCGTACTCGGCCACGCGCGCCTCGAGCGTGGCGCGGTCGGGCAGCGTCTGTGATTGCAGCGAGGCCCAGGCGCCGATCTGGCTCTCGCGCGGGCGCGTGGCGAAGTAGGCGTCGGACTCGGCCGCGCTCACCGCCTCGACCGCACCCTCGACGCGCACCTGCACGCCGTGATGCAGCATTTTCCACAAGATGCACAATGCCGCATCGCGACGCTGCCGGAGCTGCGCCGCCTTGGCGCTGTCGTAGTTGGTGTAGAACACGAAGCCGCGCTCGTCGGCCTCCTTGAGCAGCACGATCCGCGCCGAGACGCGCCCGCCGGCGTCTGCCGTGGCCAGCGTCATCGCGGTCGGCTCCGGCTCGCCGGTCTGCAGCGCCGCATCGAACAGGCGGCGGAACGTGGCGATCGCTTCCTGATAGAGTGCCGTCGCGGTCATCGGGAGATCCGGATTCGTGGCGCGCGATGCTACCACGCCGAACGGTCATGCCGCGGCCGCGATCGCGGCCGTGCTCGCGCTCGCCGATCGGCCGCCGCGCGCCTGGCTGATCGGCATCTCCGGCGTGCAGGGCAGCGGCAAGAGCACGCTCGCCGCGCAGGTCGCCGGCGCGGCGCGGCGCCGGGGCGAGGCCGTGCTCGTGCTGTCGCTCGACGATTTCTATTTCGGTCGGCGCGAACGCCGGCGCCTCGCCCACACCGTGCATCCGCTGCTCGCCACGCGCGGCGTGCCCGGCACCCACGATCTCGCCCTGCTGCTGCGCACGCTCGCGGCGCTGCGCCGCGCGAGTCCGGCGCGACCGGCGCGCGTGCCGCGCTTCGACAAGGGCCGCGACACGCGGGCGCCGCCGTCGCGCTGGCGCCGCGTCACGCGCCCGCCGCGGCTGGTCCTGCTCGAAGGCTGGTGCGTCGGCGTGCCGCCGCAACCCGCCGCGGCGCTGCGCCGTCCGTGCAACGCGCTCGAACGCCGTGCGGACCGCGACGGATGCTGGCGCCATCACGTCAATGCCCAGCTCGCCGGCGCCTACGCCGCGCTCTGGCGTCGCCTCGATCGGCTGGTGCTGCTGCAAGCGCCGAGCTACCGCGTGGTGGCGCGCTGGCGCGGCGAAGCGGAGCGGGCGCTGCGACGCCGCGGCGCGCCGCGCGCACTGTCGCCGGCGGCGCTGCGGCGATTCCTGATGCACTACGAACGCCTGAGCCGGCACGCGCTGCGCACCCTGCCCCGGCGCGCGGATCTCCGTCTCGTGCTGGACGGCCGACGGCGCCTGCGGCGCATCGTCGGCGGTGAAGCCTGCCCACCCTGAAGCTCGACCGGCGCGGTGCGCTCAATCGACCAGGAAACTCAGGCGCAGGTTCACGCGCCACTCGGCGATGCTGCCGTCGTCGTCGGTGACCACCTTGATCTCGTTGATCCACGCGCCCTTGATGTTCTTCACCGTGCGCGCGGCTTTCCTCAGGCCGCCGGCGACGGCGTCCTCGATGCCCTTGGTCGACGACGCGCTGATCTCGATGACTTTCGCTACCGTGGTCATGTCGCCCTCCCGTGATGAACCGCCGGCAGTGTAGCGCAGCGCCGCTCAGCGCGCCGGCTGCGGCGCGCGCGGCAGCCAGCGCAGCCAGATCAGCCAGACGACGAGCGCGTCGAGGACGATCAGCGCCTGCCACAAGTACAAATGGAACCACTCGAACCACACCGGCGCGTGCTCGTGCAGGTAGAACAGGCTGATGATGCGTACCAGGTTCAGCGTCTGGATCGCGACGAAGCCGAGCATCATGCCGACGAGCCGGTGCTTCCACGGCGCCGGAAACGCCAGCACCGCCGAGACCAGGATCAGCACCGCCTCGACGCCGTTGCAACCGGCGACGATCTCGATGCCGCTGCCGGTGGCGGCGTTGAGGATGTCGTTCTGGCGCGCAATCACGCCATGGTCGAAGCACTGCATGAGCCACGCGCTGACGTGCGCCACCGCCGCGGTGAACGGCAGGATCACGTGCGTCTGCACCGGTTGCAGCAGCTCGGCGGTGAACAGCACGATGAGGCAGACGAGGAACGTGGCGACGAAGCGGAGCACGGTGCGATGAGCGGTGAGCGGTGAGCGGTGAGCGGTGAGCGGACGAGAGCGTACGGCCTGTGGCGCGCATCAGGCAAATCGGCGCGCCGATGCGGCGGGTGTTCCTGCTAGCATTCCGCCCCGATGAACCCCGCCCCCAACCTGTTCTTCATCGGTCCGATGGGTGCCGGCAAGACCACCATCGGCCGGCGCGTGGCCGCGGCGCTCGGCCTGCCGTTCTTCGATCTCGACCACGAGATCGAGGCGCGCAGCGGCGCCGCCATCCCGCTGATCTTCGAGCTCGAGGGCGAGGCGGGTTTCCGGCGGCGCGAAGCCGCCGTGCTCGCCGAATTCGCCGCGCGCAGCGGCATCGTGCTCGCCACCGGCGGCGGCGCCGTGCTGCGCGCGGAGAATCGTCGCCATCTGCGCGAACGCGGCTTCGTCGTCTACCTCGAAACCACCGTCGAGCAGCAGCTCGCGCGACTGGCGCGCGATCGCACGCGGCCGCTGCTCGCCGCGCCCGACCGGCACGAGCGCCTGCGCGCGCTCGCCGCCGAGCGCGAACCGCTGTACCGCGCACTCGCCGATCTCACCGTGCCGGCGTCCGCGCCGCGCAGCTCGGCGAAGGTCGCCGCGCGCCTGGCGGAGGAGCTCGCGCGGGTGTGGCGCCGCAGCGCACCGGGGGCCGCGGCGTGAGCGCGCCGCTCGAAATCGCCGTCGCCCTCGGCGCGCGGCGCTATCCGATCCGCATCGGCGCCGGCCTGCTCGACCAACCGGCGAGCTGGCGCGACGCGATCGGCGGGCCGCAGGCGCTGGTGGTGAGCAACGCCGCGGTGGCGCCGCACTATCTGCCGCGCGTCTGCGCGGCGCTGCGCGACGTCGCCTGTGCCACCGTGATCCTGCCCGACGGCGAGGCGCACAAGACGCTCGATTCCGCCGTGCGCGTGTTCGACGCGCTCGCGGCGATGCCGGCCAACCGCGACGCCACGGTGATCGCGCTCGGCGGCGGCGTGATCGGCGACATCGCCGGCTTCGCCGCGGCCTGCTGGATGCGCGGCATCGCCTGCGTGCAGGTGCCGACCACGCTGCTCGCCATGGTCGATTCCTCGGTCGGCGGCAAGACCGGCGTCAACCTGCCGCAGGGCAAGAACCTGATCGGCGCCTTCCACCAGCCGCGCGCGGTGGTGATCGACACCGACACGCTGGCCACGCTGCCCGCGCGCGAATTGCGCGCCGGCTTCGCCGAAGTCGTCAAGTACGGCGCGATCGGCGACGCCACGTTCTTCGCCTGGCTCGAGGCGCACGCCGAGGCGCTGCTCGCGCGCGACGCGGCTCTGCTCGCGCAGGCGATCGCGACGAGCTGCCGGCACAAGGCGGCGATCGTGGCGCGCGACGAAACTGAGCAGGGCGAGCGCGCGCTGCTCAACTTCGGCCACACCTTCGGTCACGCGCTCGAAACCTGCGCCGGTTACGGCACGCTGCGGCACGGCGAGGCAGTGGCGATCGGCATGTGTCTCGCCGCGCGCCTCTCGGCCGCGCTCGGCCGCGCGCCGGCGGCGGACGCCGAGCGCCTCGCCGCCCTGCTCCGCCGCTTCGGACTGCCGACCGAGCCGCCCGCCGGCATCGCCGCCGACGCCTTGCTCTCGACCATGCGGATCGACAAGAAGAATCGCGCCGGGCGCCTGCGGCTGATCCTCTGGCGCGGCGTCGGGCGCGCCGAGATCGCCGACGGCGTGGACGCGGCCGCGGTGCGGGACGTCTTGGGCTGAGGGCTGAGGGCTGAGGGCCGAGGGCTGAGGGCCGAGGGCCGAGGGCTGAGCGGCTCGTCCCGCTCACCGCTCACCGCTCACCGTTCACCACTCCCCGAACCCGATCCCCACCCCCATTGCTACAATCCGCCCATGCGCATCTTCATGCAGACCAAGCCGGTGGCGGGCGAGGCACCGCGCTACTACCAGATCCTGCTGCAGCAGGATCTGCTCGGCGGCTGGACGCTGACGCGCGAATGGGGCCAGCCGGGCGGACGCACCTCGTCCAAGCGCGAAGTGTTCCTCGAACGCGACGATGCACTGGCCGCGTTCGAGCACGCGCGCGACGCCCAGCTCAGGCGCGGCTATCACGTGATGTTCAGCCAGGGCCTGGAAGCGAGCTATGGCAACGCGAGCTGATGCCGGCGCGCGGACCTCGCGCCGCTGCGCCGGTGCGCTGCTCGTCGCCCTGACCGCGGTCGCGGCCGGCGCGGCCGAGCCGCCGGGCTACGGCAAGGTGGAGACGTTCGAGCCGGGGAAAAAATATACCTGTATACCAACCGCGGACCGCAAGGGCTGGAGCTGCGCCGAGACCGGCAAGGCGCCGCCGGCGCAGAGCGCCGCGCCGCCGCCCGCTGCGACGCCGGCCCCGGCGCCGCCGCCCGCCACGCCGGCCGCCGCGCCCGCGCCACCGGCCGCCCGTACCGGCGAACTGCCGAGTTATCTGACCAACGCCGCGGCGGCGAGCCGCGCGCCGGCGGCGCCCTCGTCGCACGCGCCGGTCGCGCCCCCCGCGCCGATCCCGGCCAGGTCCGCTCCTCAGCCGGCCACGACCCGAACCGTGGCGGCCCCGCCGCCGACCGCGGCATCCGCGCCGGCGCGTGCGTCCGCCGGCGGCGATTTTCTCGATCTGCCCGGCGAGCAATTCGTGATCGAACTGGCGCACGCCGAGCGCGCGGACGGCCTCGCCACGGCGCGCGCGGCGTTCGCGCCGTCGCGTGGAAAAGTATACGAATTGCATCTGCGCCAGAACGACGCCGACCGCTGGCTGCTGGTGTGGGGCGGCTTCGACAGCCTCGAGGCGGCCCGCGCGGCACGCGCCGAGCTCGCGTCCGGCGGCGCGCTCGCGCCCGGCTGGCCGCGTCGCGTCGCGCCGCTGCAGGCGGAATTGCGGCGGACGCAGGAATAATCCGACATGGCCGAACACCGTTTCCTGCGCGCGCTGCGGCGCCAACCGGTCGATTGCACGCCGGTGTGGATCATGCGCCAGGCCGGGCGCTATCTGCCGGAATACCGCGCCACCCGCGCGCGCGCCGGCAGCTTCGTCAAGCTGTGCAAGACCCCCGAGCTCGCCTGCGAGGTGACGCTGCAACCCATCGCGCGCTATCCGCTGGATGCCGCGATCCTGTTCTCCGACATCCTCACCATCCCGGATGCGATGGGCCTCGGCCTGTCGGTCGAGGACGGCGTCGGCCCGCGGCTCGCGCATCCGCTGCGCACGCGCGCGGACATCGAGCGCCTCGGCGTGCCCGATCCGGAGACCGAGCTGCGCTACGTGATCGACGCGGTGCGCCTGATCCGCCGCGAACTGCGCGAGCGCGTGCCGCTGATCGGTTTCGCCGGCAGCCCGTGGACGCTGGCCTGCTACATGATCGAGGGCGAAGGCGGGGCGAGCTTCGCCCGCGCCAAGGCGCTGGCCTGGGACGAGCCGGCGACGATGCACCGGCTGCTCGAGGTGGTCGCGCGCGCGGTGGCCGCCTACCTCGCCGCCCAGGCCGCGGCCGGCGCGCAGGCGCTGATGGTGTTCGACACCTGGGGCGGGCTGCTCGCGCCGGCGATGTTCCGCGAGTTCAGCCTGCGCTATCTGGCGCAGATCGCCCGGAGTATACAAAGTCACAATGTCGCATCGCGCGTGCCGCTGATCCTGTTCAGCAAGGGCGCGAACGCGCATCTCGAGGCGCTGGCCGACACCGGCTGCGCGGCGCTCGGCCTCGACTGGACGATTTCCCTCGGCGCGGCGCGCGCGCGCGTCGGCGCGCGCGTGGCGTTGCAGGGCAATCTCGATCCCGCGGTGCTCCACGCCCGGCCGGAGACGATCCGTGCCGAGGTGCAGGCGGCGCTCGCCGACTTCGGCCCGCATCCCGGCCATGTGTTCAACCTCGGCCACGGCATCACCCCCGACGTCGATCCGGATCGGCTCGCCGTGCTGATCGACGCGGTGCACGAGTCGAGCGCAACCGCGACCGTGCGCGCGCCGTCCTGAGCCGTGGGGCGAACGTCGCCGTCGTGAGCGCGGCCTTCGCCCTACGCCGGCTGCGGCGCCGCCGGCGCCGGCGCGGCGTAGGGCGCGATGCCGCGGGCGATGTAGTTGCGATCGACGCCGCGCAGGATGTTCTCGACGATGGCGATCGCCGGTGGCGAGTCGAACACCGCCGAATGGATGCTCCCGGCGGTATCGAGATACGGCGTGATGTCGAAGTCGAACACGTTGTCCCAGACGTTGGCGCGGTCGGCGAGCCCGCTGCGGCCGAGCCGGCGCGTGCCGAAGTGCTTGAGGCCGGCCGACATGCCGAGCACGGCGTCGAGTCCGGTATACAACGCGGCGATGCGGTAGCACAGATTCGCCATCAGGCTGCCGTCGCCGTCCGCCGGCTGGTCGCGCTGGAACAGGTCGTTGTCGACGTCGGCGGCGACCATCACGAACTGGTTGATCAGGCTGACGAGCTGCGGATCGTTCAGCCGCTTCGACGCCGCGACCAGCGCCTCCTGCATCACGTAATTGCCCATGCTGTGCGCGATCACCGAGATCTTCGCGCGACACAACTGCGCCGGATCGTCACTCGCCGCGGCGAGGCGCTGCTTCTTCACCAGGTAATCGTCGAGATCGACGAACAACTGGGCGAGATCCGGCGCGCAGGCGCGCGCCTCCTCGCGGTCCGGCAGGTAGCCGGCCACGCTGCCCTTCGACGGCCACGAGTACAACACGGTCTGGCCGAGACGGGCAGCCTCGACGAGGCCGCGCTTCACCTTGAGGTAGTCCTGCACCGAATCGGCCCAGCTCACGTTGTAGCCGTGCACGAACAGGCAGAGGTGGCATTGCGCCTCGTGCTCGGCGTCGGGCAGCAGCGGAAAGCCGTCGGCGATCTGCCTGAGCTGCTGCACGAAGGCGGCGCGCGTGACGCGGGTCCACGCCGACAAGCGCGTGAGCGTGACCGGATCCGCATCGGCGCCGGCGGTGTAGAAGGCGAGCGATGCGAGCTCGCCGCCGAGCGCGTCGCCATCGCGGCTGCGGTTGCTGATCATCAGATACGGTTGCATGCGCCTGTCCGCCGCGTCGCTCCGCCCGCGCGCCACCCTACGCCGAATCGCCGACGCCGACAAACGCCTCCGGCAGGATCCGCCGCAGGCAGTGCGCCAGGGTCTCGCCGTCGAGCGGCTTGCGCAGGAAGGCATCCATGCCGGCGGCGCGACACAACGCCTCCTCGTCGCCGACCGAGCGCGCGCTGATGCCGACCAGCGGCAGCCGCGGCCGACCGTCCCGCGCCTCGCGGTCGCGCAGCAGGCGCGCGAGCGCCAGACCGTCCACGCCCGGCAGATCGAGGTCGATCAACGCGGCATCGAACGCGGCGAGCGCGGTTTCGGCGAGCGCGGCCAGACCATCGCCGACGCGGCGCACTTCGTGGCCTTGCGCGCGCAGCAGGCCGGCGATCACCGCGGCGACGGTGGCATCGTCCTCCACCAGCAGGATGCGCGCCGGCCGCGGCGCATCCGCGCTCGACGCCGGTCGCGGCGCGGTCGCGGCCTCGGCCGCGCGATCCGCGTCGATCGCCGGCAACGGCAAGGTCACCCGGAAGGTGCTGCCCAAGCCGAGCTGGCTGTCGAGCGCGATCGTGCCGCCCATGCGCGCGACGAGCTCGCGGCAGATGGCGAGGCCGAGCCCGCTGCCGCCGCGGCGCGGCGCCCCGGCGCCCTGCGCGAAGCGCCGGAACAGTTGCGCCTGCATCGCCTCGGACAGGCCCGGTCCGCTGTCACGGACGCGCAGTTCCGCCGCGCCGCCGGCGCCGCGCGCGAGTTCCAGCGCCACCGCACCGCGCTCGGTGAACTTGATCGCGTTGTTCACCAGGTTGAGCACCACCTGCTGGACGCGCACCGCGTCGCCGCGCACGTGACGCGGCGCGTCGGCGGCCAGGCGCAGATCGAAGGCGAGACCCTTCGCCGCGGCGAGCGGCGATTCCAGCGCCGCGACCTCGCGCAGCAGCGCGTGCAGATCGAACGGCGCGTCCTCGAGTTCGAGCTTGCCGGCCTCGATGCGGGCGAGATCGAGCGAGTCGTTGACCAGCCGCAGCAGCACGCGGCCGGAATTGCGGATCGCCTCGGCGTAGCCGCGCTGGGTGGCGTCGAGCGGCGTGCGCAGCAGCAGTTCGGTCATGCCGAGCACGCCGGTCATCGGCGTGCGGATCTCGTGGCCCATCGTCGCCAGGAATTCCGATTTCGCCGCGCTCGCCGCCTCGGCGAAACGGCGCTGCTGCTCGGCCAGCTCGAAGGCGTGGCGGCGGCGCAGGCGCGCGCGCCAACCGTGCAGCGCAAGCCACACCGCGAGCAGCGCCAGCGTCGCGTATGCCGCATAGGCCGGCGGCGTGGCCCACGGCGGTGGCGGCAGCACCAGGCGCAGCGGTGCGGCCGGTTCGCTCCACGTGCCGCCGGCGTTGGTCGCGCGCAGGCGCAGCCGATACGCGCCGGCCGGCAACTGGGCGAACTCGCGCT
The DNA here is from genome assembly GCA_021325475.1 of Rhodanobacteraceae bacterium. GTDB lineage: Bacteria > Pseudomonadota > Gammaproteobacteria > Xanthomonadales > Rhodanobacteraceae > Rudaea. The sequence goes on from JAJPHA010000122.1 coordinate 48,047, forward strand.
CGCCGCGATTGCCGGTATCGACCCAATCGGCATCCAGCGGCGCGAGCAGCCACCGATAGCGATTGGCGACCGGATTCGCATAGGACAGCGCGCGCGCCGTCAGGCGCAGATCGCGATCGTTCCAGCGCAAGGCGAGCGGCGCGGCCGCCGGATCGAGTTCGAGCTCGCGGCCGTCGCGCCGCACGGTCACGCGATCGAGCACCAGCGGCGGCGGCGCGAGCTCTCCCGTCACGCGCGCCGGCTGGAAGCCGACGATGCCGCCGAGGGTGGCGCCGAACAGGCTGCCGTCGGTGCGCCGGGCGAACGCGAACCGGCTGAACTCGGCGCTCGCCAGACCGTCGCCGGCGTCGAACACGCGGATCGCGCGCGTCGCCGGATCGACCCGCCACAGACCGCGCGCGCTGCCGATCCACAGCCGGCCGGCGTCGTCCACGGCGATGCTGCCGACGGTCTGCGCCGGCCAGCCTTCGGCGGCGCCGAGGCGCTCGAGGCGCTCGGCCACGCCGTCGCGGAGACGGTAGTGTTCCAGCGCGCCGAGCACGTGCAGCCACAGGGTGCCGTCGGCGGCGAACGCGAGCGCGTGCACGCGCTGCGCCGGCACGCCGGGAAGCGCGCGGAACCGCCCTGCCGCGGCGTCGAAGCGGTCCACGCCCGCGGCGCTCGCGACATACAACGCGCCGTCCGGCGCGCGCGCCATCTGCTGCAGATCGACGCTGCGCAGCGTGCCGGCGGCCTCGTCGAAGCGCTCGATGCGATGCGTGCGCCGATCGATGCGGTGCATGCCGCCGCCGACCGCCAGCGCCCACACCGTGTCATCGTCGCCGCGCAGCAGTTGCCGCACGCCGCGGGCGAGCGCGTCGGGGCGCCGTGGGTCGAGCGGCAGATCGTCGAATTTTCCACTTTGCAAATCGTATACACGCACCCCGCGACCGTGTCCGACCCAGAGCTGCCCGCCGCCGTCGTCCAGCACCGCCTGCAAGCCCTTGTCCGGCACCGGCCAGCGCGCGGCATGGCGCTCGACCCGGCCGGTTTCGGGATCGAGCCGGTCGATGCCGCCGTCGCGGTTCACCGCCCATAGCCGGCCGGCAGCGTCGACGTCCAGCCCTTGCACGGTGTTCGCGCTGAGGCTCAGCGGATCCGCCGGATCGTGGCGGTACAACGCGAAATTGCGCCAGTACGGCGGCAACCGGACCAGGCCGCCGTCGCGCAGCGCGAACCAGACGCCGCCTTCGTGATCGCGCAAGGCATCGAACACGGCGTTGGCGGGCAGACCGCCGGGCAGCGCGGCATGTTCGCGATACGCCGCGATGCGGCCGTCCGCGCCGCGGCGCGCCAGACCGCCGCGCGTGCCGATCCAGAGCTCGCCGTCCTCGTCGCGCAGCAGCGCGTACACCGCCGGATCCGGCAACTCGCTCGCGGCGAGGCGACTCGCGTGCAGGGCGGCGTCGATGCGCAGCACGCCGAGGCGCGTGCCGGCCAGCACGCCGTCGTCGTCGGCGATCAGGGCGAGCGCGTTGACCGGCGCGCCGGGAACGGCGAGCGCGGCGAGATCGACATGGCGCAGGCGCCCGTCCGGTTCAAGGACGTCGATGCCCGCATCGGTGCCGATCCAGATCCGCCCGCGCGCATCGCCGATGAGCGCCAGCACATTGTCCGAAACCAGGCTGTCGGCACGCGCCGGATCGTGGCGCCAATGGCGGAACGTGCCGGACGCGGGATCCAGCCGATCCACGCCGCCGCCATAGCCGCCGGCGAAGATCGCACCGTCGGCGCCCTCGGTGATCGCCCAGATGTCGTTGCTGCCGAGGCGATGCGCTTCGTCGCCGTCGCGGCGATAGTGCACGAAGGTTTGCCGCCGCGGGTCCAGCAGATTGAGACCGGCATCCTCGCCGCCGCACCAGAGGCGGTCTTCGCGGTCGACGTAGAGTGCGCTGACGTCGTTGCCGGCGATCGAGCCCGGATCGGCCGGATCATGGCGCCAGACGCGAAAGCCGACGCCGTCGTAGCGGGCGAGCCCGTCCTCGGTGCCGATCCAGAGAAAACCGCGGCGATCCTCGGCGAGCTTGCGCACCTCGCTCGACGGCAGGCCGTCGGCGGCGCTCAGGGTACGGAAATACGGCGTCGCCGCCAGCGCGCCCGTGTCCGGCGCGGTGGCGCTCGCGACGGCGATCAGCAGACCCATCCACATGGGCAGTCCCCGGTTTTCCCGCGCCGATGATGCCAGAAATCGCCACCGGCCAAGCCCGCTGCAAGCGATCCGCGCGCCGCCCGGTCCGCTGACGCGCCGTGGCGTCGAGCGATATGGCATATTTGCCTTGACCGGAGCATCGCATGAACCGTTGCGCTCTCGTTTTCGCCGCTGCCGCCCTCGCCGTTGCGCCCGGCGCACGCGCCGGCGCGACCGAATACCGCTTCGACCCGGTGCACACGCAGATCTTCTTCTCGGTGAGCCATCTCGGCTACAGCCAGTCGACCGGGCGCCTGCACGTCAAGGGCGGCTACCTGCGGTTCGATCCGGACGACTGGCCGGCGTCCGCGGTGGAGGCGGTGATCGACATGACCTCGCTCGACATGGGCGATGCGGCGTGGAACGACAAGCTGCGCTCGCATGAATTCTTCGCGACCGGCAAATTCCCCGAGGCGCGCTTCGTCTCGCGCGCGGTGGAGCAGACCGGGCCCAAGCGCGGCGTCGTCCACGGCACGCTCACCCTGCTCGGCGTGAGCCGTCCGCTCGACCTTGCCGTCACCTTCAACCGCGCCGCCGCCGATCCGTTCACGCTGCGCTACATGATCGGCTTCTCGGCCACGGCCACGCTCAGGCGCAAGGACTTCGGCATGACCCGCTACGCCGCGGAAATCGGCGACGAGGTCAGCATCCGCATCGAGGCCGAAGGCGTGCGCGACCGCGCCGCCGGCGCGGCAACCGGACCCGACGACCACGGAGTGCCGTGACATGCTGAAGAGCGACGCGCGGCAATGGGGCAGTGTGGCGAAATTCTTCCACTGGACGATCGTGCTGCTGATCCTGGCGCAGGGCGCGCTCGGCCTCGTCATGGTCGAGCTGCCGAAGCGCCCGGACGTGATCCCGGTCTACGATTTCCACAAGTCGCTGGGACTGACCGTGTTGGCGCTGGCGCTGCTGCGTCTGGCCTGGCGCGCGCTCGATCCGCGTCCGGCCGATCCGCCCGGCATGCCGCGCTGGCAGGCGCGCGCCGCGCGCGCCGGTCACGCCGTACTGTACGCGCTGCTGTTCGCGGTGCCGCTGTCGGGCTGGTGGTTCGATTCGGTCGCCGCGCTGCGGCCGCTGTACTGGTTCGGGCTCATCGAGATTCCGCACCTCGGCGGCGCGAATCCGGCGCTCAAGGAATTCGCGGCGGAAACCCACGAGACCCTGTTCTGGGTGCTGGTCGCCGTGGCCGCCGGCCACGCCGCGGTGGCGCTGGTCCATCATTTCCATCAGCGCGACGAGGTGCTCAGGCGCATGTGGCCGGCCGCGTTGCAGCGCCGTGGCGCCGCGAAGGTCTGAGCGCGCCAGCGCGGTCGGAGATGCATTCCTGACGATCCGCAGGTGTCGCGCCAGGACCGGCCGTTTGTGCGTATGCTTGAATCATCCGTTCCACCACCGGAGGTACCCATGTCGGGTTCGATCCGCAGATTGCCGTTGTGGTTGCTGGCGCTCGGCGCGATCTCGCTGCCGGCCTACGCGCGCGACTGGCAGGTCGATGCCGCGCACAGCACGCTCACCTTCCGCGGCACCTACCAGAACGGTCCGTTCGAGGGCCGGTTCGCGCGCTTCGAGGCCGCGATCCGCTACGACGAGGCGGATCTCGCCCAGGCGAAGTTCGACGTGACGGTCGACGTCGGCAGCGTCGATACGCAGAGCAGCGAGCGCGACGACACGCTGCGCACCGCGGATTTCTTCGACACCGCGCGCTTTCCGCAGGCGCGTTTCGTCACCAGCGAATTCACCCGCACCGCCGACGGCGGCGTCGAGGCCAAGGGCAGTCTCACCATCCGCGACCGGACCCGGCCGGTGACGCTCAAGGTGAAATTCGCGGTGAGCGGCGGCGCCACCACGCTCGATGTCGACACCGTGCTCAACCGCCTCGACTTCGGCCTCGGCGCCGGCAGCGACTGGGCCGACATCGGCCGCGACGTTCGCGTGCACGGCCATCTGGTGCTGCTGCCGAAGTAGCCGATCGCCCCTGACGCCCGGCGCGAAACCTGCGATCATGCGCCGCCCGCCGCACCGGGTGGCCCCCCGATTCGCAAGGAAAACGCCATGTCCGAAGCCTCCGCCATCCGCCGCGAAGTCGGCCCGTTCGCCCTGATGCTGACCGGGCTCGGCTCGATCATCGGCTCGGGCTGGCTGTTCGGCGCCTGGCGCGCCGCCGGCCTGGCCGGGCCGGACGCGATCTGGGCCTGGGTGATCGGCGCCGCGGTGATCACCACCATCGCGCTCACCTACGCCGAGCTCGGCGCGATGTTTCCGGAATCCGGCGGCATGGTCCGCTACAGCCAATACTCGCACGGCGCGCTGGTCGGCTTCGTCGGCGCCTGGGCGAACTGGATCGCGATCGTCTCGGTGATTCCGGTCGAGGCCGAGGCGTCGGTGCAGTACATGGCGTCGTGGCCGTGGCGGTGGGCGCAGGAGCTCTACGTGCACCTGCCCGACGGCCGCGGCGAGCTGACGCCGCCCGGTCTCGCCATCGCCGCGGCGCTGGTGCTCGTATACTTTTTGCTGAACTTCTGGAGCGTGAAACTGTTCGCCCGCTCGAATACCGCGATCACGCTGTTCAAGCTGGTGGTGCCGGCACTGACCGCGCTCGCCCTGATCGCCAGCGGATTCCATCCCGGCAACTTCGGCGTCGGCATCGACGGCGGCGCGCACACGATCGACTTCGCCGCGGTGCTGACCGCGGTCGCCACCGCCGGCATCGTGTTCAGCTTCAACGGTTTCCAGAGCCCGGTGAACCTGGCCGGCGAGGCACGCGATCCGGGCCGCAGCATCCCGCTCGCGATCTTCGGCGCGATCGTGCTCGCCACCGTCGTCTATCTGCTGCTGCAGATCGCCTATCTCGGCGCGGTGCCGAGCGAACTGCTCGCGCGCGCCGGCTGGCGCGGCCTCGACTTCCGTTCGCCGTTCGCGGAACTGGCGTTGCTGCTCAACCTCCACTGGCTGGCGCTGCTGCTGTACGCCGATGCATTCGTCAGTCCGAGCGGCACCGGCATCACCTACACCGCGACCACGGCGCGCATGCTCTACGGCATGCAGAAGAACGGCACCATGCCGGCGGTGTTCGGCACGGTGCACCCGCGCTTCGGCGTGCCGCGCGCGGCGATGTGGTTCGACCTCGTCGTCGCCTACCTGTTCCTGTTTTTCTTCCGCGGCTGGGGCACGCTGGCCGCGGTGATCTCGGTGGCCACGATCATCTCCTATCTCACCGGGCCGGTCAGCGCCATGACCTTGCGCCGCACCGCGGCCGAGCTGCATCGGCCGCTGCGCCTGCCGGGCCTGCCGATCTTCGCCTGCCTCGCCTTCGTGTTTTCCACCGAGCTGCTGTACTGGGCGAAGTGGCCGCTGACCGGCGAGATCCTCCTGCTGATCGTGGTCGCGCTGCCGGTATACTTTTACTATCAGGCGCGCGCCGGCTGGCGCGATTTCGCGCGCCAACTGCGCGGCGCCTGGTGGCTGATCGGCTACCTGCCGGCGATCGCGCTCGTCTCCTGGCTCGGCAGCGCGCGCTTCGGCGGACGTGATTGGCTGGCCTACGGCTGGGATCTGGCGGTGGTCGCGGTGCTCGGGCTCGTGTTCTATTTCTGGGGTTTGCGCTGCGGCTGGCGCACGCCGGACGTCGAGGCGCTGGCCCGCCCGCCGTCGGCGTGAGCTTTAGGGCTTGCTAACGGCGCTCGTGATCGAATCGGCGGGTCGCATGCGTTCGTGGGGGCTGCCATGCCGCGCCCGTTCCTGTCGAGCCTGCTCATCGGCGTCCTCGCGCTGGCGATGTCCGCGGCGCATGCGGCGGCGCCGGACGACTGGGACGCCGCGCTGACGCGGGCGCGGGCCGCGCGGCTCGCGGACGACCCCGCAACCGCATCGCGCGCGGGGCCGGAAAGCCCGCTGTCGTTCCACTACCTCGATCTGATCGTCAGCGACGCCAGGGAAACGGTCACCGCGCCCGCGCGCTGGGACCGCGACGACTGGCGCAGCTTCGCCCTGATCGGCGGCGGCCTGGTGCTGACCATGGCCGTCCTGGACAAGCCGATCAAGGACGCCGCGCAACGCAATCGCTCGAGTTCCTCCGATCGCTTCTTCCGCGACGTGCAGAAATTCGGCACCAAGCAGTACGGCCTGCCGGTGCTGCTCGGCTTCTACGGCTACGGCGCGATCGCCGACGATTACGAGGCCAAGACCGTGGCGCTGGACGGCTTCTCCGCCAGCGTCATCAGCGCGCTGGTCACCTCGGCGGTCAAGGGCGTCGCCGGCCGCGCGCGTCCGAATACCGGCCAGGGTCCGCACCACTTCGCGCCGTTCGGCGGCGACACTTCGTTTCCGTCGGGACACGCCACCGGCGCGTTCGCGTTCGCCTCGGTCATCGCCGCGCACTACGACAACGTCTGGGTGGATACGACGGCGTACACGATCGCCTCGCTGGTCGGCGCGGCGCGCATCCAGCTCAACGCGCACTGGGCCTCCGACGTCGTCGCCGGCGGCCTGATCGGCGGCCTGATCGGACATCACCTGGTCGAATTCAACCGCCGCTGGCGCAGCGAACACGCGGCCTTGGCGCCGACCATCGGCACGGACGGACGGCAATTGCTCGTGACCTGGTACTTCTGAACCGACCGGCGGCCGCTCACGTCGCCAGAAACCGGCGCACCGCCGCAGCGTCGAACGGCCAGGCCAGTTCGCGGCCGGAAGCCTCCTCGCGCAGCACCGGCACGCGCGCGCCATAGCGCGCCTCGAGCGCGGCATCGTCGTCGATGAAGCGGCTGGCGAACGCCGGCGCGCGCGCCTGCGCCAGCACCTCGAGCGCGAGATCGCACAGGTGGCAGTCGTCGCGCTGGTACAAGGTCAGGTGCATTTGGGGGAATGGGGAATGGGGAGTGGGAAATGGTCAGCGGTGAGCGGAAAAAGCTGGGCAGCCCTCGGCCCTCAGCCCTACACAACATCGAGCGGGCACGAGCCTAAGCCACCCCCGCCGCATGTCAAGCGAACCCCGCCGCCACCGCTCGGCCGCGCGCTGAGAGTAGAATTCCACCTCCTCGTCCGCATCGCCCGCCATGGCCGTCAGCGTTTTCGACCTGTTCAAGATCGGCATCGGCCCGTCGTCCTCGCACACGGTCGGACCGATGCGCGCGGCGGCGCGGTTCGTCAGTCATTGGCTGGAGGAACGCGGCATTTTATACAAAGTCGCGCGGCTGCGCGCCGAGCTGTTCGGCTCGCTCGCCCACACCGGTCGCGGCCACGGCACCGACAAGGCGGTGCTGTGCGGCTTCGAGGGCGAGTGGCCCGACCGGATCGATCCCGATTCCATTCCGGCGCGGCTCGAGCGCATCCGCGATAGCAAACGTCTGCGCGTGCTCGGCAAGCACGAGATCGCGTTCGACGAAAAGACCGATCTCGTCTTCAACAAGCGCCAGAAGCTGCCCTACCACAGCAACGGCATGCGCTTCACCGCGTTCGCCACCGACGGCGAGGTGCTCGCGACGCGCGACTACTACTCCGTCGGCGGCGGCTTCGTGGTCAACCACGACGAGGCCGCCGAAGACCGCATCGTGCCCGACACCACGCCGTTGCCGTACCCGTTCCATTCCGGCGACGAACTGCTCCGGCTGTGCGCGGATTCCGGCAAGACCATCGCCGGGATCATGCTGGAAAACGAGAAGGCCTGGCGCAGCGAGGCGGAAATCCGTGAGGGGCTGCTCACCATCTGGAAGGCGATGCAGGATTGCGTCGCCCGCGGCATTCGCGACGGCGGCGTGCTGCCGGGCGGGCTCAAGGTGCAGCGGCGCGCGCCGACGATGTACCGCGAACTGTGCGAGCGCCCCGAGGCGTCGTTGCGCGATCCGCTGACGATCCTCGACTGGGTGAATCTGTACGCGCTCGCGGTCAACGAGGAGAACGCCGCCGGCGGCCGTGTCGTCACCGCGCCGACCAACGGCGCCGCCGGCATCATCCCGGCCGTGCTGCACTACTATCATCGCTTCGTGCCCGGCGCGAACGACGACGGCGTGATCGCGTTCCTGCTCACCGCCGGCGCGATCGGCATCCTGTACAAGGAAAATGCCTCGATCTCGGGCGCCGAGGTCGGTTGCCAGGGCGAAGTCGGCGTGGCCTGCTCGATGGCCGCCGGCGGCCTCACCGCGGCGCTCGGCGGCACGATCTACCAGGTCGAGAACGCCGCCGAGATCGGCATGGAGCACAATCTCGGCCTGACCTGCGATCCGATCGGCGGCCTGGTGCAGATCCCCTGTATCGAGCGCAACGCGATGGGCGCGGTCAAGGCGATCAACGCCCAGCGCATGGCCATGCGCGGCGACGGCAAGCATCGCGTCAGTCTCGACAAGGTGATCAAGACCATGCGCGACACCGGCCGCGACATGCAGGACAAGTACAAGGAAACCAGCCGCGGCGGCCTCGCCGTCAACGTGATCGAGTGCTGAGCCGGTGTCGCTTCCGTCCCTGCATGGTATCCGCTCGCCCTCCTGGCTCGCCCTCCGGCGCCGCGCGCGATGCGCGTCAACGCATCGCGCCAGCGCGTCGCCGTCGACCATGCGCGACACCGGCCGCGACATGCAGGACAAGTACAAGGAAACCAGCCGTGGCGGCCTCGCCGTCAACGTGATCGAGTGCTGAGCCAAGGCTGCGCCTGCCGGTATAATCGCACGCCGCTTTTCCCCATCCGTTGGCACCCGGCATAGCTTGCGCTGCAAACCTCCTGCGACGCAGACGCTGCGCCTCACGGCCGGGCGCTCGGAAGACATCCGCAATGAACCACACCGAAGAAACCCGCCGCCGACGCACGTTCGCCATCATCAGCCATCCCGACGCCGGCAAGACCACGCTGACCGAGAAGCTGCTGCTGTTCGGCGGCGCGATCCAGATGGCCGGCTCGGTGAAGAGCCGCAAAGCCGCCCGTCACGCCACCTCCGACTGGATGGCGCTGGAAAAGGAGCGCGGCATCTCGGTGACGAGTTCGGTGATGCAGTTTCCCTACGCCGGCCGCATCGTCAATCTGCTCGACACCCCCGGCCACGCCGATTTCTCCGAGGACACCTACCGCGTGCTGACCGCGGTGGATTCGGCGCTGATGGTGATCGACTGCGCCAAGGGCGTGGAGGAACGCACGATCAAGCTGATGGACGTGTGCCGCCTGCGCGCCACGCCGATCATGACCTTCGTCAACAAGCTCGACCGCGAGGGCCGCGCTCCGATCGAGCTGCTGGACGAGGTCGAGTCGGTGCTGAAAATCCGCTGCGCGCCGATCACCTGGCCGATCGGCATGGGTTCGCGCCTGAAGGGCGTGTACCACCTGCGGAGCGGCGAGGTGCATCTGTACGAACCGGGGCGCAACTTCACCCGCCAGGATTCGACAATTTATACTTCGCTGCATGATCCACAATTGGAGCCGCGCATCGGCGCGGAGCTGCTCGCCGAGCTGCGCGAGGAGCTCGCCCTGGTCGAGGGCGCCTCGCACCCGTTCGACGCCGACGCCTACCTCGCCGGCGAGCAGACGCCGGTGTTCTTCGGCTCGGCGGTGAACAACTTCGGCGTGCAGCCGCTGCTCGATTTCTTCGTCAGCCACGCGCCGCCGCCACAACCGCGCGCCACCACCACGCGCGAGGTGCAGCCGGAAGAGGAGGCGCTCACCGGCTTCGTGTTCAAGATCCAGGCGAACATGGACCCGCAGCACCGCGATCGGGTGGCGTTTCTGCGCATCTGCTCGGGCCGCTACGAAAGCGGCAAGAAGGCCTATCACGTGCGCAGCGGCAAGGAGATCAAGCTCGCCAACGCGCTCACCTTCCTGGCTGCCGAACGCGAAATCGCCGCGGTCGCGTTTCCCGGCGACGTGATCGGCATCCACAACCACGGCACGATTTCGATCGGCGACAGCTTCAGCGAAGGCGAGCCGCTCGCGTTCACCGGCATCCCGAATTTCGCGCCCGAGCTGTTCCGCCGTGCGCGCCTGCGCGATCCGCTGAAGATCAAGCAGTTGCAGAAAGGGCTGGCGCAATTGTCCGAGGAAGGCGCGACCCAGTTCTTCCGCCCGCTGCTGTCGAACGATCTGATCCTCGGCGCGGTCGGCGTGCTGCAATTCGACGTGGTCGCCTATCGGCTCAAGGACGAATACGGCGTGGACTGCGTGTTCGAGAACGTCAACGTCGCCACCGCGCGCTGGGTCCGCTGCGCGGACGCGAAGAAGCTCGCCGAGTTCCGCGACCGCAACGCCGCGCACCTCGCCATCGACGCCGCGGGCGAATTGGTCTACCTCGCACCGTCACGGGTGAATCTGCAACTGACCGAGGAGCGCTGGCCCGAGGTGAGCTTCGCTGCGACGCGCGAGCACGCGAGCGCCGTCGCGATGTGACCTACGGAAGGTCTGACGAAATCGCCACGTTCCTGTCTTCGGCCGTGGCACCGCACCTCGACAACCCCCATCAAACCCTTGCGCAGCACGGGTTCGATCGTCCCCTCGACTCAGGGGGCTTGAAGAACCCTTCGTTGGCTCGGATTCCGTTGGTTGCGCGGCGGCTCAACCGTCGTTGCCGCGCGAGTTGAATATCTCGTCGGGCAGGAAGCGGCCGCGGAAGATCTCGTCCGGCCGCGCTTGGCTGCCGGCGACGGCGCGCTCGTTGAATCCGGCGAAGATGCGGTCCGGCGGCGACACCTGCGCCTGCGGCGCGCTCGGCGCGTGCCGGTGCGCCAGGCTCCAGACGCCGATCGCAACCACCAGCGCGGCGGCCGCGGCGGCGGCCAGGCGACCGCGCCGCATGCCGTGCGTCGCGCGGCGCAGCCGCGGTGCATGTCCCGCGCCGTCGCTGCGCAACGCGGCGGCGAGCTCGCGGCCGAGCGCCGCCGAGGCCGGCTCGAGCGCGCGCGCGAAGCGGACCAGATCGCCGGACAGCGGCGCGCGCGCGAGCGCCACCAGCGTGACTTCCTCCTGCGGCACGGCGGAACCCTCGGCGACGCGCAACACGGCCTCGGCGTCCGGCAGCGCGGCCTGAGCCGCTTCGCTTCGATACAGTTGGCGCAAACTCGGTTTACTCATCGAACTCTCCCAACCCCAGTGCCGCCAAGCGCTCACGCAGCGTCTGTAAGCCGCGTTCGAGCAACTTGCGCACCGCTTCCTCGGAAGCGCCGCTGAACTGCCCGATCTCGCGCAGGCTGAAGCCCTGCAGGTGCAGCGCCACCACCTCGCGCCGCCGCTGCGGCAACTCCGCCAGACACGCCGCGAGACGGCCCACCCGCTCGCTCGCCACCGCCCGGCGTTCCGGGCCGGCCGTCGGCTCCACCAGCGCGGTGACGTCCTCCTCGCCTTCGCTCGGCAGCGCCTCCGCCGGCCGGGCGCGGGCGGCGCGGATGGCGTCGATCACGCTCGACAGCACCGTTCTCTGGATATAAGACGTATGAAAGGCGGCGTTCCGGTCACGTTCCAGCGCCTTCCACAGGCGGATGCGCACTTCCTGCTCGATGTCGGCCGGGTCGATGCCGTACTGGGCCAGCCCGTGACTTTCGATCAGGCCGCGGACCTTCGCGCCATAGTCGGCCAGCAGCCGGGCGAGGCGCGCCCGCAGGACCGGATCGAAGCTCATGGCACAGCACCGCGCCCGAGCGCGGTCGCGGCAGCGGCCGTCACCCCGAAATGTACCGCTGCAGATACTCGAGCTGCTCGGCCTGGTCGTCGATCACCGCCTTGACCAGATCGCCGATCGAGACCACGCCGAGGATCTGGCCGTTCTCGACCACCGGCAGATGGCGCACACGCTGGTCGGTGACGAGCTTCATGCAGTGATTGACGCTGTCGCCCGGCGCCACGGTGAGCACCGGCGCGGACATGATGTCGCGGACCGGCGTATCGGCCGAGGAACGGCCCATCAGGATCACCTTGCGCGCGTAGTCGCGTTCGGAAACGATGCCGACCAGCTTGCCGGCCTCCATCACCAGCAGCGCGCCGACGTGCTTCTCGGCCATCATGCGGATCGCCTCGAGCACCGGCTTGTGCGGTTCGATCGCGTAAATGGCGCCGCCCTTGCCTTCCAGCAGATGCCTGACCAGCCGCATACCGCCTCCTTTGCCCGCCGCCGCGGACCACGTACACCATTCTAGCGCGGCGCGGCGGCGGCGTGCGCGCCGGCGCGCGGCGCGTGATGTTCGTCGATCAGGTACAGCGGTCGCTGCTTCGCCTCGAGGTACAACCGGCTCAGGTATTCGCCGATCATGCCGAGCGCCATCAACTGCACGCCGCCCAGGAACAGGATCACCACCATCAGCGTCGGATAGCCGCGCACCGGATCACCGAACAGCGCCGCCTTGCCGAACACCCAGACGGCGTAGAGGAACGCGAGCAGCGCCGTGGCGATGCCGACGTAGCTCGCGATCTTGAGCGGCACGCCGGAGAACGAGGTGACGCCTTCGAGCGCGAAATTCCACAGCCGCCAGTAACTGAACTTGCTGGCGCCGGCGTGGCGCGGGTCACGGTGGTAGACGATCGCGGTCTGCCGGTATCCGACCCAGGCGAACAGACCCTTCATGAAGCGCTGGCGCTCGCGTACCTGCTTGAGCGCCGCCAGCGCGCGCGCGCTGAGCAGCCGGAAGTCGCCGGTGTCGCGCGGCACCGGGGTCGGACTCAAGCGCGCCATCACGCGGTAGAACAGGGCGGCGGTCGCGCGCTTGAGGCGACTCTCGCCGGCGCGGCTGGCGCGCGTGCCGTAGACGACGTCGAAACCCTCGCGCCAGACGCGCACGAACTGCGGAATCAGCTCCGGCGGATCCTGCAGATCCGCATCGATCACCACCACCGCGTCGGCATCGGCGTGATCGAGCCCGGCGGTGAGCGCCAGTTCCTTGCCGAAATTGCGGCTCAGACGCAGGCCGCCCACGCGCGCGTCCGCTTCGCGCAGGGCAGAGATCACCGCCCAGGTGTCGTCGCGGCTGCCGTCGTCGACGTACAGCACCTCGCAGGTGAGATCCAGCGCATCGAACACCGCGGCCAGGCGTGCGTGGAAGGCGCGCAGGCCTTCGCCCTCGTTGTAGGCGGGCACGACGACGGTCAGAGTCTGCATGGACGATCGCGGCGATGGGGTCGCGGCATGCTAGCCGAAGCGCCTGCCGAAACGAAGCGATCCGCGCCGCGCTCAGCGCGGCAAATAGGCGGGGCCGCCCAACTGGCGCACCTGACGCTCGATCCAGTCGGCGCGGCGCAGCACGTATGCCGACGGCCGGTCGGCGTGCAGCTTGCGCGGATTCGGCAGCACCGCGGCGAGCAGCGCGGCCTCGTGCGCCGAAAGCGCTGCCGGCGGTTTGCGGAAGAATTCGCGCGCCGCGGCGTCCGCACCGTAGATGCCATCGCCGAATTCGGCGATGTTGAGATACACCTCGAGGATGCGCCGCTTCGGCCAGGTGAGCTCGAGCAGCACGGTGAAATAGGCTTCCAGGCCCTTGCGCAGGAAGCTGCGGCCGCCCCACAGGAACAGGTTCTTCGCGGTCTGCTGCGAGATCGTGCTGGCGCCGCGCAGGCGTTCGCCTTCGTCGGCGTCCTCGAGCGCGCTCTCGATCGCCTGCACGTCGAAGCCGTGATGGTTCGGAAACTTCTGATCCTCGGCGGCGACGAGCGCGATCGGCAGCTCCGGCGACACCTGGCTCCAGGGGACCCAATGATACTTTGTGGAAAAATTCCGCTCGCCCGACCGCGCCGCGGCGAGGCGGCGCTCGAGCATGAATGCGCTGGTCGGCGGCGGCACGAAGCGCAACAGCAGCACCGCAAGCCAGGTCAGCGCGAGCCAGCACCCCACCGCCAGCGCGAGCGCGCGCCACGCCCGCCGCCACCCTCGCCTGCGCGGCGCGGAGGATGCGGCCATGCTCAGCGTCGCCGGATCGCCGCCGTCATGCCGTGGCCGTGCGCGCGGTCCACGCCTGCGCCGGCTGCGGCCGCGCGTACAGGAAGCCCTGACCGAATTCGCAGCCGAGCTCGAGCAGCACCGTGTGCTGGCTCTCGGTCTCGATGCCTTCGGCGATGACCTGCATGCCGAGCGCGCCGGCCAGCGCCAGGATCGCACGCACCACCGCGGCGCTGCCAGCGGCCTCGTCCGGCACCAGCGCGGCGATGAAGGAGCGGTCGATCTTGAGCGCCTGCACCGGATACTGGTGCAGATAGGACAGCGACGAATAGCCGGTGCCGAAATCGTCGAGCGACACGGCGAGCCCCTCGCGGCGCAACGCCTCGAGCACGCGCTTGGCGGCCGGCGGGTTGTCGATCAGCATGCGCTCGGTGACCTCCAGGCGCACGCAGTCGGGCCGGATGCCGTGCCGGCGCAACAGCGCCAGCAGCTTCTCGTCGAGCGCCTCGGAGCGGAAATGGCGGCCGGACAGGTTGATGCCGATGAAGCCGCCGCCGCGCAGCAGCGGCGGCGCCATTTCGAACACGCGCTCGAACATGCGCCAGTCGATCTGCTCGGCCGCACCGCTGTCCTCGGCCACGCTCAGGAAATCCGCCGGCAGCAGCAGGCCGCGTTCGGGATGCTGCCAGCGCAGCAGCGCCTCGTGGCCGATCACGGCGCGATCGCGCAGGCGCACGATCGGCTGGAAATACGGCACGAACTCGTCGCGCGCGATGGCGCGGCGCAGATCGCTTTCCAGTTCCAGCAACTGCATGGCTTCCTGGTGCAGGTGCTCGTCGAACACCGCGTAGCGGTGCCGTCCCTCGGCCTTGGCGCGGTACATCGCCACGTCGGCGTCGCGCAGCAACTCCTCGGCCTTGCGATAGCGCGAGGCAGCCACGGCGATGCCGATGCTGGTCGAGGTGAACACTTCCTTGCCGCCGAGCCGGATCGGCGCGTTCAGCGAATCGATGATGCGCTGCGCCTGGGCGCAGGCGTCGTCGGTGTCCTCGATGTCGTTGAGCAGGATGGCGAACTCGTCGCCGCCGAGCCGCGCCACCAGATCGCGCGACTCCAGGCAGGCCGCGATGCGGCCGCCGACCTCGTTCAGCAGCTCATCGCCGACCAGATGTCCGACCGAGTCGTTGACCACCTTGAAGCGATCGAGATCGAGGAACAGCACGGCGAAGCGCCGGCGCGGATCGCGCTGGAACGCGGCCAGCGCCTGACCCAGCCGCTCGAGCAGGAAATTCCGGTTCGGCAGACCGGTCAGCGCATCGTGCAGGGTTTCGTGCTTGAGCTGGCGCTCCATGCGTTCGCGCACCAGGATGTGCTCGCGCAGCTCGCGGTTCGCCGCGGCGAGTTCGCTGGTGCGCTCGATCACGCGCTGCTCGAGTTCGGCATAGGCGCGCTTGAGCGATTCGGCGTTGCGCTTGCGCTCCAGCGCATTGGCGATGTGATAGGAAACGAAGGTCAGCAGCTCCTGATCGCGCGGCGTGTAGCGGTGCTCGTCGGAATGGCTCTGCACCGCGAGCACGCCGACCGTGCGGTCGCCGCAGATCAACGGTACGCCGAGCCAGCTGCGCGAGCGCGTGCCGATCGGCTCGGCCGCGCCGCTGGCGTAGAGCCGTTCCAGCCCGGCACGATCGGCGAGCAGGGCGCTGCCGGTGCGCAGCACGTACTCGGTCAGGCCGCGGCCGAGCTTGCGGGTGACACGTTTCTCGTCGCGCTCGTCCACCGAATACGGGAACGTCAGATGTTCGCGGTCCTCGCTCAGCAGGGCGATGTAGAAATTGCGTGCGTACAGCAGGCCGCCCACGGCGCGGTGCACGGCGGCGTAGAACTCCTCGAGGCTCTCGGTGCTGTTGGCCAGCTCGGCGATGCGGAACAGCGCCGCCTGCAGGCGTTCGCCGCGCTGGCGCTCCAGCACCTGCTGCTGCAGCAGCCGGTTCGCCTCGCGCAGCGCATCGGTGCGCTCGGCCACGCGCCGTTCCAGCTCCTCGTGCACCGAACGGCGCTCGAGCGCGGTCTGGATGTGCTGCGCGACATAGGCGAGCAATGCCTGGTCGCGCTCGGTGTAGCGTGCGCTTTCGGTATAACTTTGTACAACGATACCACCGACCACCTTGGTGCCGCGCAACAGCGGCACGCCGAGCCAGTCGACGCAATCCGGACCGTAGGCGGCCATGCGTGAACCGACCTGCGCCTCGATTTCCGCCAGCGTGCCGCGCAGCGGACTGCCGCGGCGGAGCAGGTGCCAGGTGATGCTGCCTTCGCGTTCCTGCATCGACCATTCGCGGTCCGGATCGGGCGGATCCGGATCGGCCACGTCGACGAAGTAGGCGAAGCGGAACGTGTCGCGCACGGCGTCGTACAGCACGATGTAGAAGTTCTCGGCGTACATCAGGCTGCCGACGATTTCGTGCAGGCTGCGGAACACCTCCGACATCTCGCGCTCGGCGCTGGCCTGATCGGCGATCGCGAACAAGGCGCGCTGCAGGCGTTCGGCGTCCTCGAGATTCGCCACGCGCTGCTGCAAATCGCTGAGCGCGCGCAGTTGTTCCAGGCGCAATTCCAGCAGACGGTTGAGCTCGAACCAGCGCGCCGGCGTCTCGGCACGTTGCCAGAGCGGCGCCGGCCATTCGGCGGCAAGCGCCGCGACGAGCTCGCCGCGCACGCGCAACGGCGTGGCCACGGTCACGACGGCGGTGGCGCCGAGACCCTGGCCGTCGGCCGGATCGGACACTGCCGTGCCGCGTTCGCCGGCGGTCTGGGCCAGGCGCTGCAGCGCCGAAGGCGGCGTCGCCGTCTCGGCCGCGACCGGCAGCGCGCCGAGCTCGGCCTGGCGGGCGCCGAGCCAGGTGCAGGCCGCGCGTGCCGCGGCGGCAAGCGCCGGGAGGTCGGGAGCGCGCAGCAACTCCGCGACCGCCGCCAACGGAATGGACGTGTGCGCCTCCGGCGCATCCGCAGCGGCCGGAACTATGGCGACGGGCAGGCGTGGGGAAGTGGCCATTGCGAAGTCGCGGTCAAGGAGCGGCGGCAAGCACCCTCGCGGCGCAACCGGCAAAGCCGGCCCGGCCGGGCGCAGACGGCCCGGAGCCGCCGCGCGAATTCCTTGCCGGATGCGGACTTGCGAGCTGGCGATGCGTGCAATCGGTGGAAATCGACGGCATGATCGGATTGGTTTCCCCAAAGCCACAGTGTAGCGATTTTCACGCGCCGGAGAACTCCGGCGGCGCCCTTGCGTCTTCCCGCGCCCGACTCTCATGCCGCGCGGCGCCGGCTCGACGAACGGCCAGCCTGGCCCGACTGTCGTCGGCGAGTTAATTGTTATTTTTTCGTGATTTGCAGTATACTGTTTCGCGTCGAAGCAGGAATCGTGGGCGGGCCTGCTTTGGTGCATTCAAGGAACTTGCCAGATCGCCGTCGATCGAATGTCAACGCCCCGTTGCTGCCATTGATATGCGTCTGCTTCGCCTTGCCACGCTGCTGCTGTTGCTGGCGCCAAGCCTCGGCTTGACGCAGACGACCGATGTCGCCGCCAAGGCGGGCACGGCCTCGTGGCAGATCGACACCGGACAGCCGGCGCCGAACACGACGCTGCTGCCGCCCGCGGACACGGCCCAGCCGGTGATGCCCCTGTGGAGCACGGCCGACGGTCGCATCCTCGCGATCGTCGCTTGGGGTTCGGCCAATCGCACGATCCCGGCGTTGACGCCGGCGCCGCTGGTCGGCTCGGCGGTCGATTGGGCGCTGATCGACGTCACCGATTTCGTCGATCTCGGCCTGTCGCTCCGGCTCAACGACGGCGCGCGCGCCTACACGAAGCTGAGCGGCGGCGCGGTGTCGAGCCCGCGGCCGTTCCTGTCGCCCGGCGATTCGGCGAACTGCCTCACTGCGCTGCCGCTGCCCGCGGCCAACCGTTGCGCCGGCGGCGATCTGATCGGACGCACCGGCACCGTGCGCCTCGGCGCCGCACTCAGCGCCGGCGCGTTCGACTTCGACCTGAACTACGGCCTGTCGTGGTTGCGGTACGCCGACCCGCAGCGGCCGAACCCGGCGGCGACGCCGGCGTGGGACCTGTTCAGCGTCCTCGGTGATCGCGAGCTGCCGACCTTGCTCGTGCCGGGTCTCGAATTCGCCAACCGGCAGGATTCCGCGCTCACCGCCTCCGGGCGCTGGCGCTTCGGCGAGGAGCAGAGTCTCGATCTCGGCGCCTCGCTCGGGCGCATCCAGTTCGAATTGCCGGGCGCCGCGCCATTGCCCTATCTCAATCAGGCCGCGTTGCGCTTCGGCCTGCGGCATGGCGATTTCAGCGGCGTCATCGTCGGCCGGGTGCTCGGACCGGGCGATCTGCTCGGCAGCGGCCAACGCTGGAGCACGATCGACCTCGGCATCTCCTGGCGCGCGCCGTGGCGCGGCGTGTTCAGCGTCGGCGCGCAGAATCTCTGGTCCTCGGGCAGCCCGAACGCGCTGGAGCCGAACGCCCGGGAAACCGATCCGGGCCTGTCGCGCGTGCCCTACGTGCAGTACCACCAGGACCTGTAGTTCACCGCGTAGTTCTCCCTGTGTCCGCGTCCGCTTCGGCGCCGCGCCAGCGCTGAATTCCGGCCCGTCGCGCCGGGCAAATTTCCCGCATTTCAAGCGCTTGCCCCCCGCAGGCCGCAGGGATTCCCATGTTAAGCAAATGTTGCTAACATCGGCCGCTGCCGAGGCTTTTGGCATGCCATCTCTTTGGCTGTTCCAGGACGGAACGTGTCCCGAATCTGTTGTATACAACCCTGACGTTGGAGAGTGTAATGAGACTCGACGTGAATAAACTTTCGTCGGCGGTCCGCTTGGCGTTGTCGCTGGGCGCTGTCGCCACGGCCGGCACCATCACTGCGAACGCGCAGGAAGCCGGCAAAGCCGAGAAGAGCCAGGCGCTCGAAACCATCGTGGTGACGGGCTCCAACATCCGCCGTGTCGACATCGAGACGGCCAACCCGGTCGTCACCGTCGACCGCGCCACGATCGAAAAATCCGGCAAGCTCACTCTGGGCGACCTCGTCCAGCAGTTGCCCGCCTTGGCCGGCGCCTACAGCAACCCGAACGTCAACAACGGCGGCGGCACCGGCGCCTCGACGATCTCGCTGCGCGGCCTCGGCTCCACGCGCAGCCTGCTGCTGATCAACGGCCATCGCGTTCCGGCCGTGCTGCAAGACCTCAACATGATCCCGGCGGCCGCGGTCGAGCGCATCGAAGTGCTGACCGACGGCGCTTCCTCGGTGTACGGCTCCGACGCGGTGGCGGGCGTGGTCAACGTGATCACCCGCAGCAACTACCAGGGCGCCGAATTCGGTGCCGACTACGGTATTTCCGATCACGACGACGGCGAGCGCAAGGCCGCGCACTTCATGTTCGGCCAGTCCACCGACAAGGGCAACATCATCTTCGGTGTGAACTACAACAAGCAGGATCCGGTGCTCGCGTCCAATCGCGCCTATTCGCACGACGCGCTGTATCGCTACAACACCGGCTACGTCCTGCACGGCGGTTCCAGCCGCACGCCGAACGGCACCATTTCGCTGTCCGGTCCGCTCAAGACGCAATTCGGCTGCGGCCGCGTGACCCGCAAGGACGGTACCACCGGCACCTCGCTCAGCGATTACCGCTGCTACAACCCGGCCACCGATGCGTTCAACTACCAGGCGGTCGGCAACTACGATCTCACCCCCACCGAGCGCACCGGTCTGTTCGCTCTCGGCAACTACAAGCTGACCGATCACGTCGAAGCCTACGCCGAGGTCTACCACAACAAGACCGTGTCGATGCAGCAGATCGCGCCGGTACCGCTGGACACGCTCGCCGACGGCATCTACATTCCGGCGGACGGTTTCTACAACCCGTTCGGCTTGGCATTCGGTATTGCTCCCGACGGTTCGGCGGCCAACCTGTTCCGCACCCGTCTGAAGAGCCTCGGCAACCGTGCGACGAGCTACTCGACCACGCACGATCTCGGTACCTTCGGCCTGAAGGGCGCGTTCGGCGACACGAGCTGGAACTGGAACGCCGACTTCACCTACGGCCACCTGTCGGCGCTCGGCCAGTTCCTCGACTACATCAGCTACGCCAGCATCGCCAGCCAGATCAGTTGCACCAAGGCGGGTGCCGCGGCGGGCACCTGCGTGCCGGTCAATCTGTTCAACATCTACGACCAGCACACCATCGACGTGCTGAACAGCGCCAAGATCTCGCCGTTCACACGCAACACCTATCAGCTCCGCAACTACGAGGCCAGCGTCAACGGCAACGTGATCGACCTGCCGGCCGGTACCGTGCAGTTGGCCGGCGGCGTGTCGTATCGCAAGGAATACGTCAACTACGACGTCGATCCGCTGGTCAAGACCACCGTGGATCAGAACCTCAACTTCACCTGCGCCGGCCCAGGCTCGATCTGCTCCTCGCCGACCCGGGGCGGCTTCAACGTGAAGGAAGCCTATGCCGAGTTGCTGATCCCGGTGCTCAAGGACCTGCCGTGGGTGCACTCGCTGAACCTCGACATCGGCGACCGCTACTCGAAGTACAGCGCCTTCGGCAACACCAACAACTGGAAGGTGGCGCTCGAGTACCGTCCGATCGAGGACCTGCTGCTGCGCGGCACGGTGTCGAAGGTGTTCCGCGCGCCGAGCGCGACCGACCTGTTCCGCGGCCCGGCCGGAGACTCGCCGACCGCGACGGATCCGTGCGGTCCGGCGGCGGTCGCGAACAACCCGGCCTGCCAGGGCTATACGTTCGTCAATACCGGCACCAGCCAGGTGAACGGTCTGGTCTCCGGTCAGCAGTACGCCTCGCAGAACCTCGGCACGAAGATTCAGGTCAAGCCGGAAAACGGCAAGTCGTTCGACTACGGCTTCGTCTACGATCCGCACTGGATCGAGGGCCTGTCGCTGAATGCGGACTACTACCGCATCCATCTCAGCAACCTGATCGTGTCCGGCCCGGGTACGGCGCAGACGATCCTGTCGCAGTGCTTCAACACCGGCGGTGCGATCTGCTCGGCGATCCTGCGCTACAGCACGGGCTCCAACACCGGTCAGCTCAAGTACGTGTTCGAGGTGCCGTTCAACTCCGGTAGCCTGGTCACCCAGGGCGTGGACTTCGGCGGCAACTACCGTGTGCCGGAGTTCTCATTCCTGCCGGGCAACTTCCGCGTCGGCTTCCAGGCCACGTACATCGCCAAGTACGACGTCACGCAGGGGGGCTTCACCCAAGGCGTGGCGGGACACTTCGACCGTACCTACGGCAATATCGCCCGCTGGCGCGCCCTCGCCAATCTGGACTGGAACTGGGGTCCGTGGTCGGCCGGCTGGCAGGCCCGGTACGTCGGCAAGGTCAAGATCGGCTATCCGTGCGCGGCTCTCGGCCCGTCCGCGGCCGCCAACGACACGCCGGGACCGGACGGTTGCTATCCGTCCGCGGCGAACGCCGTGCTCAACTACGGCTCGACCACGTACCACAACCTGAACGTCGGCTACAACATCGAGCCGTTGAACACGCTGGTGCAGGTCGGCGTGGACAACGTCACCGACCGGCAGCCGCCGATCTTCTTCCAGGAGAACGTGATCAACGCCAACACCGACGTGAACACCTACGACACCATCGGCCGCTTCTACTGGGCCAAGGTGACCGTGAAGTTCTAAGCGGTTTTTTGCTACCCTTGCAGGCCGCGCGGAGCGATCCGCGCGGCCTTTTCTTTTTGCGCACCCGCCTCGATGCAGCTTGCCTCCCTTCCCGTCGACGAGATCAACGCCGCCTTCAGCGAGGGCCGCCTGCAGGACGCCGAGCGTCTGACGCGGCGCTATCTCGCCGCCGTGCCGGCGGATGCCGACGCGCAATCCCTGCTCGGCTTCTGTCTGCACCAGCAGGGCCGCACGGCCGAAGCCGCGGAGATCTACCGCCGTCTGACCCGGTTGCAACCGGATGAGGCGACCCATTGGAACAATCTCGGCACCACATTGCGCAGCATCGGCCAGGTGCGCGAAGCCGAGGAAGCGTACCGGCGCGCGATCGAACTCGATCCCGCCGATTTCGACGCGCGCATGAATCTCGGCTACCTGTTCCTCGAGCGCGGCATCTATCCGCCCGCGCGCGAGTGCTTTCTCAGGGCGCACGAGCTCGATCCGTCTTCACCGGACGCGCGCATCTATGCGGCGCAGATGTGCTTCGCGCTCGACAATCGCGATCTCGCCCAACGCCTGCTCGAACCGTGGCGCAGCTGGACGGACCTGTCCGACGCGCTGGCGCTCGAGCTCGCCATCCTGATGACGCAATTCGGCAACTCGGAGGATGGCCTGCGCATCTTCGAGCGCCTGCTGCAGAACGACGCGAACAACTTCCGCGTGATCGCGCATCTGTGCATCACCCTGGAGCGGGTGAACCGGCTCGACGAGGCGCGCGCCATGGCCGCGCGCCTGCCACAACCGGATGCCGTCGCCGATCCCA